>JAAZID010000323.1 GCA_012510295.1 Methanomicrobiales archaeon
CTCCAGTACCTGCTGTTCTCATCCGAAGTATTCTCAATCATCGTCTTGCATCTCTCTCCTGTGTTCTCGCTGCAATCAAGTAGTGTGTGAGCTTCAGATACAGTATAGCAGGGTCTTATCCCTTTTGATCCGCCTCTGGATGCCGGTAGAGAAGATCTCCCAACCCGATCTCCGGATCCGTGCCCGAAAACCCTGCCCTGTAACCGGCAAAATACGGCCCACTCCCGTCCGGGGATGGGTGGTTTGCGCTCCCGGATCGGGCCTTATCCATGGTCATGGCAGCAATGCCCGATCCTCGCATCGATCAGTTTTTTTGTCCGGGCATCACGGGGATTCAGGATCACCTCGTGAGCATTGCCCATCTCCACGATCTTCCCGGCATCCATGACGGCGATCCGGTCGGCGATCTTCAGGGTCAGGGAGAGGTCGTGCGAGACGTAGATCATGGCAAAGCCCCGCCGGTTCTGGAGTCTCTTGAGCAGGCGTAGCACGTTTGCGGCCGTTGAGACGTCGAGGGCAGAGGTGATCTCATCTGCGATCAGGAGCTTCGGTCTCATGGCCATGGCCCGTGCAAGCGCGACTCTCTGCCTCTGGCCGCCGGAGAGCTCCCCACAGTACTTCCCGAGGAACTGGTCGGTCTGTGGAAGCATAACCATCTTCAGGGCCTCCCGCACCATATCGAGTCGCTCATTGCGGCTCCCGATACCGTTGATGTCGAGCGGTTCCCTGACGGCATCGAGTACCGTAAACCGGTTGTTCGTGGAGCTGAAGGGATCCTGAAAGACGATCTGGATGCCCCCGAACCGGTGGCCGGCATCTCCGCCGTAGACTGCTTTATCCATGAACCGGACCTCCCCCACCTCCGGGCGGAGGACGCCGGCGAGGATATGCGCCAGGGTGGACTTCCCCGATCCGGTCTGGCCGACGAGGGCGAGCACTTCCCCCTCGGAGACCTCCACGTTCACATCATCGATCGCCTGGAGCGCTCTTCCGTCCGGCAGGCGGTACCGGTAGCGAAGGCTATCTGCCCTGAGGAGCGAGGCGATCCCGCCCCGGTGGCAGGCGATCTCCCGTCCCCCGCCGCAGGGCACGAGGTCCGGCGGGGTGGTGCTACAGATCGGAATAGTCTGGATGCATCGGCGCTGGAACGGGCAGCCCACATACCTGTTCTCAGAAGGTGGTTCCCCGGGGATCCCCCAGAGATCTTTGTAGATGAAGATATCCGGCGTGGAATGCACGAGGCCCCGGGTATAGGGGTGCCGTGGGGTGTTGATAATGTCTCTCGTGGGTCCGCACTCCACCACCCTGCCCGCGTAGAGGACGATCATCCGGGACGCGAGAGATGATACAAACGAGAGGTCGTGCGATATCAGGACCATGCTGTAGCCCCTCCTCTTCTGGAGGTCAGCGAGCAGATCCTGGAGCTCCTTTCGCGTGACCGCATCGAGGGCCGATGTAACCTCATCGAGGATCAGGACCCGGGGGTCGCAGGAGAGGGCCATTGCGATGAGAACCCGTTGCCGCATGCCCCCCGAGAGCTGGTGGGGGTAGGCATCCATCCAGACCGGGTCAAGGCCGACCGACGTGAAGAGTTCTTTGCACCGCTCTTCAGCGCCTCGTGGCGACATATCCGTATGCTTCAATAGAGGCTCGATGACCTGTTTTCCGACCGTCATCACCGGGTTCAGGACTTCGAGGCTGTTCTGAAAGACGATGGCGATATCTTTCCAGCGGAGCCTGTCCATCTCCAGCTCGGAGAGGCCGGTGATGTCTATGCTGTTATACGAGATCGTGCCGGTGGTGGTCGCCCGATCCCCGAGTAGCCGCATGATGCCAAGCGCCGTCGTGGTCTTTCCGCTGCCCGACTCCCCGACGAGGCCGATGGTCTCTCCCGCCTCAAGCGTGAACGAGAGGCCATCGACCGCCGCTGCAGCACTGCTATGATACCGGCACCTGAGATCGGTGACTTCGAGGATCGGCATCATCCACCCCGGTTCCCCCTCATACGGGGATCCAGCACCTCTTCGAGGTCGCGACCGACAAACGCGAGACAGAGTAACAGGAATATGAGCGCTACGAGCGGTGGAACGAGCCACCACTGCCAGTAGGGCGTGAAGTAGATCGACTTGAAGTTGGTTGCATAGTAGAGCATCATCCCCCAGCTCTTCGCGGTCGGGTCACCGAGACCCAGGAACGCAAGCCCGGTCTCTGCCATGATGGCATACGATGTTATGCTGATGATGAGGACGAAGAGGATCGGAAGTATCTCGGGCAGGATGTGCCGCCACATGAGGTAGAACGGCGTTGCTCCATAGTTCCGTGCGGCGATGATGTAGGTGTTCTCCTTGATCGCGAGGGTCTGGGAGCGGGCAATCCTCGCCGGCTTTGCCCAGCTGAAGAGGGCGAGGACGAGTATGATGTTTGCGATACTCGGTCCCATGAAGGCGGAGATGACCACGAGGAGCGGGAACGTGGGCAGGGCCATGAGGATATCGACCGTGCGCATCACCACCTGGTCCACCGCTCCCCCGAAGTACCCGGCCAGGATCCCGAGAACGCCTCCCCCGAGCCCGGCGATGCAGGCAACGGCAAGACCGATGAATAAGCTCATCCGTGCGCCGTAGCAGATCTGGGCCCAGATATCCATCCCCAGTTCATCGGTGCCGAGCAGGTGAGCCCTGCCCGGCGCTTCAAGTGCCCCGCCGGTGATCTTCTCCGGGGGGTGCGCGGAGAGCAGGGGGGCGAAGATCGCTACCATGACGATGAGGGCGATGCCGCAGAGCGCGAGCTTTCCCTCCGGGCTGAATTTTGAGAGGGTGCCCGTGATACGGTCCTGCAGGTGCGGTGGTACCTGGAATACATGGGCGGCTGAAACTTCTTTTGCAGGCATCTTGTTCACCTTCAGGTGACCCTCGGGTCCAGTCTCCGGTAGATGCGGTCGACGAGCAGGTTGCAGAGCAGGATCGAGACGGCTACGACCAGCAAGATCCCCTGGATCAGGGGGTAGTCCCGGCACACGACGGCGTTCTGGAGGGTCAGGCCGATCCCGGGGTAGTGAAAGACGTTCTCAACGAGCACTGCGCCGCCGGTGAGTATGCCGACTGCAAACCCGGTTCTGGTCACCACCGGGAGCAGGGCATTCCTGAGCGCGTGGCGGGTCCAGACGATGCGCTCCCCGAGTCCCTTGGCGTGTGCGGTGCGGATGTAGTCCTTTGTTGAGACGGTGATGAGCGTGTTTCTCGTGAGGAGGTAGACCCCGGTGAGCTGCGTGAGGGAGAGGGTGAGGACGGGGAGGAACGCGTGGTACGCGATATCGCCTATCCGGTCCAGGATGCCGGTGTAGTGGGCAAACGGTGTCACGGCCCCCGCCAGGGGGAAGAGCCCGAGGTGCACGCAGAAGATGAGCAGGAGGATGAGCCCGAGCAGAAACGGTGGGATCTCGGAGAACGCGATCAGGCCGGCCATCATGACGCGATCTGATCCCTTCTTCCGGCCCCGCGCGGAGAGTGTCCCGAGCAGCACACCGGCTGTGGTGCTGATGATGACTGCACTGAGGACGATAAGCATGGTCCATGGCAGATGGAGGAGGATAACGTCGGCCACCGGCATCTTGTAGTGAATACTCTCCCCGAGGTTGCCTCGCACCAGGTTCGAGAGGTACATCGCGAACTGTTCGTGCAGCGGGAGATCGAGACCGTAGTAGTGGAAGTAATACTCTCGCTGCTCTTCTGTCATAACGAACACGTC
>JAAZID010000324.1 GCA_012510295.1 Methanomicrobiales archaeon
CCCGGCCTTCGCCCGCATGATCTCGGCGACGTCGGGGTTCTTCTTCTGGGGCATGATCGACGAGGAGGAGCAGTAGGCGTCGTCGAGGTCGACAAACCCGATAAACGCTGTGCTCCAGAGGACCAGCTCCTCGCAGAGCCGGCTCGCCGTCGTCATGCAGATCGTTATGTCCCCGAGCACCTCAAGCGCGAAATCCCGGGCGGCGACAGCATCCATGCTGTTTGCCGTCGGGCGGGAGAACCCGAGGAGCCGGGCGGTATAATCACGGTCGAGGGGGAATCCCGTCGAAGCGAACGCAGCCGAGCCGAGAGGGGACGCATCCACCCGGGTGTAGGCCTCCCGGAGCCGGGCCGTATCCCGCGAGAAGGCCTGTTCGTAGGCGAGAAGGTAGTGGGCGAGCGTCGTGGGTTGGGCGTGCTGCATATGGGTAAAGCCCGGCATCACCGTCTCCGTATGCCTCCCGGCCACGTCGAGCAGGGTCGCCCTCAGGTCGGTGAGTGAGCCCACGAGGGCGATGATCTCCTGTTTTAGGCGTATCCTGATGCAGGTCGCGACCTCGTCGTTCCGGGACCGGCCCATATGGAGGCGGCCGCCGATATCCTCCCCGACGCGGTCGATGAGGCATGCCTCCTTCCCGGCGTGGATATCCTCGAACCGTTCGTCAAATGCCTCTGCCGGGAGGCCGTGGTCATGGAGGTCGAGGAGCGCCGTCATCAGCGCACGGGCCGGTGCTTCGCCGATGATCCCCTGCCGCCGGAGGCCGAGGAGGTGTGTCATATCAACAAGGAGATCCGCCTCCGCTATCCAGCGGTCGGCATCCATCGATGCGAGAAAGTGCTCAAGGCCGGCCGACCGCTCGCCGGCGAGACGGCCCTGCCGAATCTGATCCGAACGCATTCTATCAACAGTCCTGCCTGTGATTGTTTGTCCGGGAAAGAGATTAAGGCCACGCCCCATGCCTGCAGATCCCCTGACCCGTGATGATGCCACACCCCCGGGCGATACCATCGGGTTGGGGTGTATCGTATTTTCCATTTAAGGTAATTATCACGATCATGATCTATACTTTAGTATAAGAATATCTCCGGATTTCGGCATTACTATATAGCAGCAGCATGCAGATCTCTTGCGTACCAGCAATCACATCTGGAGATACACTATGAGACCAATTATAACGATGCTACTGGCTGTGGCCCTCGTCGCGGCGTTTGCCCTCGTCGCCGGGTGTACCGAGACCGACGATGTGACGCACCTGCGGATCGGCTTCCAGCCAAGCACTCACCAGATCGCCCACTTTACCGCGATGGAGAAGGGATGGTGGCAGGAAGACCTCGCGCCCCTCGGCGTAACAGAGGTGACCGACTACCAGTTTGGAACCGGCCCGCCTGAGATGCAGGCGATGCTCGCCGGAGATCTCGATATCGCCTACGTCGGTGCAGCACCGTTCGTATCCGCCCTGGCAAGCGGCCTTGATGCAAAGATCGTTGCCGCAGTCCAGACGCAGGGGTCTGACCTCATGGTCAGGACCGGTGTCCCGTACGAGAGCCCGCAGGATCTTGTGGGCCTGACGATCGCCACCTATCCGCCGGGATCGATCCAGGATACCATCCTCCGGACATGGCTTGAGAAGAACGGCGTTGACCCTGCGAAGGTCGAGATCGTTCCCATGGACCCCGGCGCGGCCACCACCGCTATCGCTGCAAAACAGATCGACGGCGTCTTCCTGCCTGACCCCTACCCGGCGATCATCATAGCAGAGGGCACAGGAAGGACCATCGTGCAGTCGGGCGATATGCTGAAGGATCACGCCTGCTGTGTCCTGGTTGCGAGCGGCTCCCTGATCCGCGAGCACCCGGAGATCGTCGAGCAGATCGTCCGGACTCACATCAAGGCGACGGACTACAACTTCGAACACCAGGACGAGGCCGCGGCGCTCTACTCCGCGAAGACCAGGCAGAACCTCGATACCGTGAAGACATCCTTCAAGATCTGGGACGGCACCTGGACTGCTGATCCCGGGGTCATCGTGTCGTCTGCGGTCGAGTACACAGACCTCCAGTACGAGCTCGGCTACATTAAAAAACCTCTCACGGAGGACGACCTCTTCGATCTCTCGTTCTACGAGAAAGCCCGGGCATAACCCGGGAACCCAACCCATTTTTCATTCAAAAGTATCTTTTAGAGAGATGCCGATGATGTAATGAAGAACTTCCTGGAGAGAAGCGGTCGTAACCCCTCTTCCGGTAGAGATCAGCGGAACAGAGTCATGAACCGAAAGACACAGAAACGAACACTCGGCATCGCAGCGCTCGTCACCGTGGCCGTGATCTGGCAGGTCATAGCCGAATACGTTGTGGGGCGATCGTTTATCCTCCCGAGCGTCACCGACGTCGCCGGTGCCTTCGCAGACCTCCTCACATCAGGCACCCTCTTTGCCGACATAATAGTAAGCCTCGAACATTTCGGGATCGGTCTTATCGCAGCGCTCCTCCTCGGCGTCCCCGTCGGGATCCTGATGGGATGGTTCCGGGTTGCAGACTTCATACTCGACCCGATCATCGAGATCCTCCGTCCCATTCCGCCGCTCGCCTGGATACCGTTTGCCATCATATGGTTCGGTCTCACCACCCAGGCCGCGGGTTTCATGATCTTCATAGGCGCCTTCTTCCCGATACTGACCGCGACCTACTCTGCGTTTCGGACCATACCGAAGGTCTTTGTCGAGGCCGGGAAGGTGCTCGGGTGCAACACCTCATTTGAGCTGATCCGCTATGTCG
>JAAZID010000005.1 GCA_012510295.1 Methanomicrobiales archaeon
CTCCATGAGGGATCGGAAGAGACGGTCCTCCTCAGGGGCAGGATCGACCGGATCGACGTCGCCCCCGATGGGGCGTTCATGGTCATCGATTACAAGACAGGTAGCTCACGCTCAAACCTCGCAGACATCACGGCGGGAAAAGCCCTCCAGCTCCCGCTCTACATCAGGGCGGTCGAGACCCTCACCGGGCTACCCGGAGCGGCCGGCGCCTACTACACACTCCGGCGGGGCGAGATCCGGATCCGACCGGTCTTCTGGGATGCAGACCGTAAAGACCACTTTGCAGGCTACCCCATAGCCCGGAAGAGTGCCGTCGAAGACGTCCGGGCGCTGGTCGATGCCTCCCTCGCCCGGGTGGGAGAGTATCTGCACGGCATACGGGGCGGGCGGTTCCCAACGCGGCAGGATACCAGCTCCTGCCCCGTTTACTGTGGTTTTACGACTATCTGCAGGTACGACGAGTTGCGGGAGTTCTCATCCGTTAGGGAGGGGGCGGATGGGACTCACTGACCGGCAGAGGCGGGCCGCCCTCGACCACGAGACGAGCAAGTGCGTAACCGCCGGTGCAGGGACCGGGAAGACGCACGTCCTCGTCAGGAAGTACATTGACCTGCTCGAGTCCGGGGAGTGCGGTGTCGCGGGGATCCTTGCCCTGACGTTCACCGATAAAGCCGCCTTACAGATGCGTGAACGGGTCAGGGATGCGGCTATGGAGAAGATCGGTCCGGCGTGGGATGCGATCCGCGAAGACCTGCTCTGGTCTAACATATCGACATTTCACGCTTTCTGCGCAGGCGTGCTCAGGGAGTTCCCGCTCGAAGCAGGTGTTGAACCGGGCTTTGCGGTCCTCAATGAGCGGGAGGCTGCCCGGCTCCGGGATGAGGTGGTGACCGATCTCATCCATGGGGAGTCACCCGGGGCCTGCCTTGATGCGCTGGCCGGCGCCCTCCGGGCCATAGGTGCCTACGAACTGAAGAACTACCTGAACCGGCTCTACGAGAGGCGCGAGGTCGCAGGGGAGTTTTTTGCTGCGCTCAAAGAGGACGAAGGAGCGGTGATCGCCGCGTGGCAGGAGGCGCTCAGGCAGAGGAGAGAGGAGATCGCGCGAGAGATCTCCCGGGCTGCACGCACCGATATCGCGGTGCTCGCGAGCCTCGCGGCCCGCTACACCGGGGAGGCTGACCCGGCGATGGTCTACCTCCGCGCCGTCGAGCCCCACCTCCCGCTGCTCGCACCCGGGAGGACCGATGAGGAGGTCTGCCGCGCCGTCGCCGCACTTGCAGAGATCAACGACGACCGCCGGTTCACAGCCCGGATGGGCAGGAAAGGGAACTGGGAGGAGCAGGATCTCAAGAGACTCCGGGAGGCTTACAGGATCCTGAACGGCCTCATCAAACCCTGCGCTGGAATCCTCAGCCACTCCCCTGACCCGGAGGATGCCTTCATGCGGGCGACACTCGATCTCCTCCATGACCTCGGGGAGGTCTTCTCGGTCTTCTCAGAGGCTGTGGATGCTGCAAAGGCGAGGCAGGGAGCGCTTGACTTCTCCGATCTCATCCACTACACCCGCCGTCTCTTCCGCGACCGCGACGATATCGTCGATACACATCTCCGGAGCAGGTTTGAGTTCATCCTCGTCGACGAGTTCCAGGATACCGATCCGGCCCAGGCCGCCATCATCACCGCGATCCTCGGGGGGCTCCTGGCAGGGAGGGGCAGGCTCTTCATC
>JAAZID010000325.1 GCA_012510295.1 Methanomicrobiales archaeon
CACCTGGTCGGATACCGGAACCTGGAGCCGATAACCCAATACCTGGAGTGAGAGGAGAGGCCTCTGGCAGGGTCCGGGGGGATGCCGGGGTTCAGGCTGTTTGTCCGCCCCGGTAGGTAGCCCGGTCCCCACCCCGCCGGATCCTTCTTCACCTCTCCCGCCCACTTCTTACCCGCAATGCCAGACGACGCTGAGATCCTCCGGGCAGCCCTCAGGCGGGCACGGGAGCTCGGGGCCGACATTGCCGGCGCCGTCCCTGCCAGAAGGCTCATCGACTGTCCCTCGGCGGTCGCGGACGGGCACCGGGGGCCGGCGACCGACCGGGGGACCTACATCATCCTCGGACTCTACCACGACCCCGGGCGCCCGGAACTCGACCTCTGGGAAGAGGGCCGGGGGACACCCGGAGACCAGATACTTGCGAATATAGGGAGAGGCCTCAGTCGTTGGCTGGAGGAGACCTACGGCGTCAGGGCCCGGCTCATCCCCTACCAGATCTCCGACGGCGGCATCTACCTCAAGGATGCCGCATGCATGGCCGGCGTCGGGGTGATGGGGAGAAACAACCTCGTCATCGTCCCGGGCTACGGACCGAGGGTCCGGTTCCGGGCAGTCTGGGTGGACCTGACCGCTCCCGGCGAAGAAAAACTCCCCGCCCCCGCCTCCCCCTGCGCCGGCTGCCCCGGGTACTGCACCAGGGCCTGCCCGATGGATGCCTTTGCCGCCGGTAGGTACAGCCGGGAGCGGTGCATGGCGCGGATGGACGCCGATAAAGCCTCAGGCCGGGCGCAGATCGACCACTGCCGGGGGTGTGAGCTCGCATGCCCGAAGCGGGGTGGGGTATAGGTACCTACTACGTACAGCGTGTTGTCTCACGGCGTCGGCTTTGTTAGCTCTCGCAGATGTTTCACCTTGATTCCCAGGTAATCAAGTGCTTCGTTGTGGGTGATGTACCCTCTCCGGGCGTTCTCCAGCACAAGGGAGACAAATCCTTCTCCTCGTTCCCTCTGTGCTTTTACCGCTGATGACTCACCACCACCGCCCTGCTTCGTGGATACAGCTCTATTCGCCTTGAGTTTGTGCATCTCTGCCTGATACTGTTCCTGAGTGATGAGTTTGAGCGTGACCAGGCGGGTCAGGGTCATTGAGAGGCTGACACGGTACCTGTTTGCGATTCTCCCCACGTCATCGATACCATACCGGGTGAAATCCTCTGCGATATCCTCTGGCGGCATGAGAATAGCGCCTGCAAAGCGGTTGCACCAGCTCTCTACACGCGCTTCATGCGTCTCCCCGATAGCGGGATTATCTGGGGTGCAGAGGGCCGGTTCATGCAGAAGGATATGGCCATATTCATGGAGGAGTGTGAACGTCCGTGCCTGAATGGTGTCCGATGAGTTGAGGAGAATGGCATACGGGGTACTGTCCATCAAGACGCAACCACGGAGTTCCTCAAGAGTCATCGGGAACTGGAACACGCGGATGTTTTTCTCCTCGATGGCGTCTCTCCATGCCCGGAATCCCTCGTATACGCTCTTCCACGACTGTTGCTCATGAGCAGTTATCCCGATCCTCTTGCGCTCCTCTTCAGCCACCTCTTCAGGGTCATCTGTCAGTCGGGCGCCGGCAACACCTGCCTCTGTGGTCAGGCCGAGGTTATCCATCAGTTCCGCACTGATCGCCTGCAGGTTCCGCACTTTCCGTATGGCGAGGAGTGTCTTTTTCGTGAGCGCACGCGCGGGCCCGGGGAGCCTCCTGAAGTCCCGGGGAATGGGCCTTTCCTCTTCGGGTTCCGCGAGGAAGAACGCTGCCAGGGGGCGCCGGTATGCTTTTGCGAGTCTCTCCATCTCGCTCAGCGTTGGCAGCCGGCCGCCCTGCTCCCACTGCAAAATCTGATCAACCGGGATATGCAGGTGGTTACTGACGTCTTCGAGCGACCAGCCAGAACTCTCGCGCAACCACCGCATGACAGAGGGGTTGACGTTGACCTTCAGTGATGTCCTTCGCATACACCCCGCTCTCCAGGATCTTCTCTTCTATTCCTCAACATAAAATCACCCATCGACTGAATAAGCATTGCTATAATTCACCGCCTCACCCGTGCGGACGGGCGCTCCAAAGCCGCCGCGTTCACGGGTCATCACACCTCCCCTCCCAAAAAACCGCGAACCGGTCCACGATCCCCCATCCCGGACGAAAACCTCAACCCCGGCAGCACCACCACGCCGGATCTTCAAACTTCTTAGTACAAGAAGAAAGATTCATATCACCAAATCGACAACAAAGAACGCATGAAGAGAACCGCGGCAAACCGCCTCCTCTGCCTTCTCCTCCTGCTCGTGATGATCCCGGTCGCGGCGTGTAGCGCCCCGGTAACCCGGAATCTCTCCACCGGTGAGCCCGGCGCCGGTGAGGTCTTCACCGTCACCCTCTCGGTCGAGGGCATGCCCCGTGGGGGGCTGGTCGAGACCCTGCCGGCCGGCTACACCTTCGCGGGGACTGACCACCCCGGCGACCGCGTCCTCGTCCGGGGGCAGAAGGTCGCGTTTGCGCTGACCGATGAGACCACTATTACTTACTCGGTCCAGGCCCCCGTCTCCGGGAGTGGGGATATCACCGGAACATGGGAGGACTTCGTCGCTGAATCCCACGGCGAGATTCCTGCATCACGCGTCGCGGTGGATGGCATCGACGTCCCCGGCACCACCGCCCCTGCGGAGGCTCAGGAAGCCGGATCAGCCCTCCCCCTCCTCGCAGCGATTGCCGGCCTCATCCTTGTGGCATACCGGGGTGGTCGGCGATGAGGCGCCTCTTCCTCCTCGCTATCGCCCTCCTCCTCATCGCGGCCACGGCCTCTGCCGCTGGCATCCCCGGGGATGCTGACGGCGACGGGGCTCTCGATGAGCGTGAATACACGGCCGCGGCCCTCAC
>JAAZID010000326.1 GCA_012510295.1 Methanomicrobiales archaeon
ATCCGCCCGGCGCTCCGGAGGTATCATATAGCGGGCCGGCGATTCTCCAGTATGCCGAGGGTGAGGATCAGCGGGGACGACCTGCACTCCGGGGCTGGTGTGGAGGGGCGCCGGAAGAAGAAGCGAGGTGGGGAGGGCCCGCCGGCCCGGGAAGAGCAACCAGAGAAGAGATCCCCTCGACAGGGGAGGCCTGTCTTTGAGGATGCCGAGAGCGACATCTTCTACACCGGACGGGAGTAGGATCACCCGCGCACCTGGATATCCCGGGCTGAATTAACCACAACTTCCCGCTTCCCGCGGTATGTCTGGACTGTGCCGTAGAGCGTCACGCTCTCATTTTCGCCGAATTCGAGCGTTGCAGCCACGTTCTCCGGCAGAAAGATCATGGTGCCGTTGACGGTGAGGATGAGGTGTCCACCGGTTGCGGTCGCCTTGATCTCTTCGATCCTCCCCCCGATGACGGCCAGCGTTCCGTCGGGGAGATCCTCTGAGTACGGGGCCGCAACGAGCGGCATGGCGAAAGCGTCGAAGAGAAGGTGCGCTGCAAAGATCACCGCAACCACACCTACGAGCATGAGGAGTGCTATTTTTTCCTGCCGTTCCAGCATGAGTACTGGTAGGTTTTTTGGGATATAATTTTCGTCAATTTGATATGTTAACAGTGTTAACTGATCAGTATGGATGAAGTGAATCTCCCTCCTTCCTCTCGCAAGATCCTCGGACTACTTGAGGGTGGAGGTGCCCTGACCCACAAGGAACTTGTCCGCCTCAGCAACCTGGCGCCCCGGACCGTACGATACGCCCTGAAGAGGCTCAAGGACAATGACATGATCATTGAGAAGTTCAACTTCAGAGATGCCCGGCAGATACTCTACGAGTACAAAGATACCCAGATGGTGTCCACACCATGACTGAGCCACCATCCTGTGACATCATGCGTTGCGACATACTCGCCCGGAGGCTGCTCCCCCCGATGCGCGCCGAGATGGTCTATCGCCTGGTGAGTGAACGCGGTATCAGCCAGAGCGAGGTCTCAAAACGCCTCGGGATCAGCAGGGCCGCAGTCTCCCAGTACATGAGCCGAAAACGCGGATTTACCCGGCAGGATTTCCCTCGCGAGCTCAATCTTGTCATTGAGCGGTGGGTCTCTGCCGTCATATCCGGCGAAGGATCGATCACCATCTGCGATATCTGCCGCTCCGCGAATCTCTCTGAGAACCGGTGAATCTTCAGACGCGCCCGCGACGGTAGATGTAGAGCCCCATGAGCCCGGCGAGTATACATGCCACCGCTACCATTTTGAGCCGATCCGGACCACCCGCACCTTCGTTCGCGCACGATGCCTCCCAGTCGTCCAGGAAGACCTGCGCGTAGTAGGCGGCTATATCGGGGTGCTCGATTATCACGCCCGCCTCCCGGTTGAACCCCGGCGAGTTGGCGTTCCAGTTGATGCTACTGACGAGGACCGCCTGCCTATCAACGATGACACCCTTGTTATGGATCTTTGCGAGGTTGTTTCCCTCCAGGTCCGCGAGCCTCGCTTCGAGTGGCAACCCTTCGGTCGCGGCGATCCGGTTGATGAGGTCGACCATCTCGTCGTTGTCGTTGTCACCCTCGACGTTGAACCAGAACGAGTCGAGGAGCACCTGCACGCTAGCCCCCCGGCGCGATGCGTTGATCGCAGCGGCGAGGAAGGGGTTCAGCTCATATTCCGTCTGGTTCTTGATGTAGGCCTGCTCGATAGCGATGCTCTCGGTGGCCGCTTCGATCATCCGGGTGATGAGGTGGCTTGTATCGGGGGACAGCACCGGTGTTACCCGCGCCCCTGTTGCGCGGAGGGGGAGAAACTCCACGGTGTATGCCGGCACCCAGGGCGTGCGGACCTCGGCCGCTGTCCCTTCAAGCGGGACGATATCCCTGCCCTCGATATCGAAGAGGAAGACCTCGCGGAAGTAGCCGGCGAGCCCCGGGTCGCTCAGGCACGCCCCCCAGCCCCGGTTGCCCTGGAGTCCCGGCGCCGGGTAGCCGCCGGGTTTGTAGTTTTCGCTCCCGATGAGGACCGTATCCCCATCGACGATCACGTACTTGGCGTGGTCGTAGCGGTACCGCGCGTGGGCCGCGTCGGTCGTCGTCATCATGAGAACCGGTATGCCGCTCCTGTTGAGGGCGCCTGCGATCGCCCGCTCCTCCTGTGGTATCCCGCCGACCGGCCCTCCTTCGAGGAGGACGGTGACGGCGACACCACGTTCGCTGGCGCGTATGAGATCCTCCGCCATAACCGGATCGGTGAACTCGTAGACGTTCACGAGGATCTCGCGCTCTGCCGACGCTATCACGTCCGCGAAGATCTCATACGCACAGTCCGGGGCGACGAACGCCGTCACCGCCACATCCTCGAAAATCGCAGACCCGAACCGGGACTGGCCGATGAAGAGCGGGCGGGGATCCCAGACGCCGTCCTCCAGGTAGTGGACCTGTCCCTCCCGGGGGTGGACGTCGGCCGGCCAGGCGACCTCCTGGACGAGCGTCGCCCCGCGGTAGAGGTAGAGCTCATCGGCCTTATTCGCGAGAAGGAAGTTTCCGCCGCGCATGACGACATCCGGCACGGCCGGCGAATGATTCTCGATCTCGAAGTCCGGCAGGTAACCGTGTGTCCGCTCAAACGCGACGCCATCTCTTGCGATCACCAGCCGGCCGCTTATCCCGGTCCCCACCGGGAACCGAAACCCGCCCTCACCATCGGATATGATGTATCCATCGAGCAGCCCCTCCCCCTCGAGCACCAGGTACTCATCGGGGTCGCGGGGCAGGTAGGGGTCCGGGCAGAACTCGGTGATCATGATGCCTCCGGCCGTGCCGGCAAGGAGGCAGAGGAGCAGTATGGTCGCGGCGATCCGGCGCATACACAGGGTTATGTCTCCCCCGGTTTAATAGAAGAGCGATTATGACTCCGCGCGCATCCCCGCTGGTCGTCAAGGTTGGCGGGAGCCTCTTTGACCGGGTCGCCCCCCTGATTGAGATCTTCTTAGAGGTCGGGCGTCCGGTGTTGATCGTGCCGGGCGGCGGGAAGTTCGCCGACCTCGTCCGGCGTCTCGACGTCTCCGATACCGCCGGCCACTGGATGGCGATCGCCGGCATGGAGCAGTTCGGGTGGTATATCGCATCGCACGGCATCCCGGCGGTGACCGGGCTCGCCTCCCCGGCCGGAGTCTCGGTCCTCCTCCCCTACTGCACCCTGCGGGAGGCTGACCCCCTCCCCCACTCCTGGAGTGCCACCTCCGATACCATCGCCGCATGGGTCGCACGCGAGCTCGCTCTCGACCTCCTCCTCCTCAAATCGGTCGACGGTATCCGCCACCGCCACCACCTCGTCCCCCGGATCGATGACCCCGGCCTCGCCCCTGAAGAGGTCGATCCCCTCTTCCTGCCGTTCGTCTTTGAGCACGGTGTCAGGACACGGGTGGTCAACGGACGGCACGGCGATCGGGTCCGCGGCACCCTCCGGGATGAGGCGGTTATCGGGACGCTCATCAACCCGAGATTTTAACTGTCTCGGGGGAGATATGGTAGGTAATCTTTGAGGAGAAACGAATGACAGCGAGAGACCGATGTACCTCCTGTAACGCCACCCTGGCCGAGACCGGTTCGACCCGGTTCCCGTGCCCCGAGTGTGAGCGCGAGATCCAGAGATGTTACCGGTGTAGAGAGCAGAGCATTAGCTATACATGCCCGAGTTGCGGGTTCAGGGGGCCGTAAGCATGGGCGACGTAGCCATCATCGTAAAGATCATGCCCGAGTCCCCGGAAGTCGACCGCGAGGAGCTCAAGGCCGCCATGAAGGCGGCCGTCCCGGTCAACGATATCAGGGAGGAGCCGATCGGGTTTGGCCTCGTGGCAATCAAGGCCGTCATCGTGGTCCCCGATAAAGCCGGGGCTCCTGACGAGGTTGAGGCAGCGCTCCAGAATCTTCCGGGTGTCGGAAGCGCTGAGATCATCGAGTCCACGCTTGTATAAGCGGACTCACCTTTTTTAGCGGGTTTTTTCGAGCCGCTCCATCACTTCTGTGGTGATCGTGCGGATCTTCCGGACCGACTCCTGAAACCCGGTAACTTCGTCGCCCTGGAGCCGTATCGGTATCGGGAATATGCCGTTTCGGTTGAGACGGGCGGGCACGCCGATACAGACGTCGCCGATTCCGTGGACCTCGCTCGTGATGTGGCTCGATACCGTGAGGATCCGGTTCTCGTCGCCGAGGATCGTTCGCACCAGGGTCGCGATAGCTTCCCCGGGACCATATATCGTGGATCCCTTATCCCTGATGATCGCCTGGCCGCTCGTGCGGACCGTATCCATCATCTCCCGGGCGGGAAGCCCTGAGAATGTGGGCAGGTTATGGATCTGGATGCCGCCGATCGTCGTCGCCGACCAGAGCGGTACCATGCTCTCGCCGTGCTCCCCGATGATCCGGGTATGCACCTCACTGACGTGGACCCGGAAGTACCGGGCTATTAAGGATTTTAAGCGCATCGAGTCCAGGTGTGTCCCGAGGCCGAAGACCCTCTGTGGCGGGAGGCCTGAATACCTCATGGCGACGGCGGTCATGACATCGACCGGGTTTGTGACCATAAAGAGAATTGCATCCGGCGAACATTTGCCGATAGTTTCAGCGGTCTCTGCGACGATCTTCGCGTTCTCAAGAGCGAGATCGTTTCGGTCCTGGCCGGGTTTCCGCGGAACCCCTGCCGTGCAGATGATGATATCGGAGTTCTCTGCGTCGGTAATGCAGGTGCTGTACGAGAGTCTGACATGGGTGCCCCTCGCAGCAAATGAGTCGGAGAGGTCATGACAGCAACCCCCGAGAAAATCTTCGCGTCCGGGCTTCCCGACGAGCAACATCTCGTTGACGTAAGGAATCTCGGATACGGTGTGGGCCGCAAACATGCCGACGTTCCCTGTAGCCCCGATAATCGTTACCTTTGCCATGGAGATCGCCGAATTGGGGACACGTCATCGGTCGACCGTGCGCACAAGCGTTCACCACTGCACTCCTCCTCCACCCCGCAACCCCATGGGCGCCGAACGTCCACGGTAAGTCTGCTCCCTTCCGGGCCTGAACCGGTCCCCGCGGCAAGAGGTCGCCGCCCCCTCCGGGACATTGATCCCTCTCCGCCGACCTCATGGGACGAGGCTTCTCCGTCGGAATACAGAGGATCCAGCAGGCCGCTATGGCCTTCCTCAGACTTCGCCCCCCGCGTACGGCGGTCTCGGGTGACAGGTGACGCCGAACCACCCGGGCTAGTCCCCGTATATAGTGGGTGTCTACGGGATAAAAATATCTCCGCCTACCCGGGCCCTCCAGGCCGCGGAGATCTGGTCGATCTTTCCGGCATCCTCCTTCCCGAAGAGATCGAGGGCGGTGAGGTCGACACCGGGCAGGATCGTGGCATCAAAGACCCGGAGGTCGCCCTGGTAGACTTCGACCTCCTGTGCGCCGGCGGCGGTGGCGACGAGAACGGGATCGCGCGCGACCGGGTGATCCGCAAGGTCGCTGTACGACCGGCGGATCGTCACCTCCTCGATATCCAGGAACTCCCGGTTCACCTGGATGTTGCAGGCGGTCCAGAAGGCTGCCGCGTACCAGGCGTCGTTTTCTATCACGTGGGGGATGCCGGCCCGGGCCGCAACGAGCCCGAGGGTGCCGGCACCCGAGCAGGCGTCGACGAACGTCCGGGGCCGGCGTCGCCCGATCTCGCGCTCAAGGGTGAGGATCTTCTCGTTGTGGTCCCGGGGGAACTCGACATGCAGGGTCGACTGCTGCTTGTAGACGACCACCGGCCCTGCCCGGGTGGGGAAGATGTCGGCCCGGACGTCGCATCCTGCAAGCAGGGTGTGGGTCGCGGGTTCGGCGTCGAGGTCGGCGATCCCCGGCGTCCCGGCCCCTGCCCGGACGACCCCCCGGACCTCCGGGACCTCAGCAATGATGCGGGCGGCGGACCGCTCCCCGACCGCCCTTGAGAGGAGGATGAGCGATCCGGCCGGGAGGTAGGGGGCCGTGCGCATGGCAAACCCCGGGTGGATGAGCGGCGTCCCGGCGCCGGCGAGCGGTTCGGTTTCGGCGAGATCGCCTTCCTCGACCATAACCCGGTAGATGTCAGCGAAGACCTCATCGATGAACCGCTTTCCGCAGGAGGGGCAGGGTTCCCCCGGGCTGATATCCGGCGGCGGGAGGCGTTTGTCGTAGACGAGCCCCATGCAGTCAGGGCAGGGGGCGAAGCGCCCCGGGAGGTTTTTGAGGAGTTTGCGGGCGTCCGTGATACAGTCGTGCCCGCAGACGGGACAGTGCATACCCGAGGGGTTGGGAGCGGGGGTATATGGGTCTTTCGAGACTTTCATTCGGCGGTCAGGAGAACCCGGACCAGGCCTTCACGTAACCAGCCCCAGGCGTCTCTCTGGCGATTCTCCGGGAAGTAACGGACGTCGATGTCGCCAAATCCGATGAAGAGCGCGGGAAAACGGTTCATCCACTCCCGCCACCGCTCTCCACCGACGATGGCGATCCGGTCGACGTTCTCCATCCCCGGCCACTGCCTGAAGGCATCCCACCCCTCCCCCGGCCTCCAGCTCCGGAATCCCTCGATCTTGAAGAGGATCCGGATCTTCGGGTATTCGCTCATCACCCGCTCGAGCTCCGGAAGAAGGATGGTAGCATAATCACTCTCACTGAGCTTCCCGTCGAATCGAAAACCGAGAACACCCCCAGAACTCTCTCTCATTCGGTCAAGCATGGGTGCCCCATTGGCCTATGAATAGAAAAAACCTGCGCCTCTCCCTGCATCAATCGTCCCGTCGGCGGGTCTGCACCCCGGGGTGGTTCCGTCAGGCGGCCGACGATCCCGCTATCCGCCCCTCCTGAGCTCAAGGATGATCATCAGGGCTCCTCCGATGAGGGCTACGGCCGCGAGGATCTTCATCAGCAGGGAGAGGGTGGCGATAATGGGGTTTGCAATCAGGATGAGCCCGGATATGATGCTCACGATACCGAATATCCAGGCCCCGTAACCGGTGCCTGAGATCCCCCGCACGATGTGGACAACACCGATGATCAACCCTATCGCCCCGATGACGATGGCAAGGGATGCCGGGAGGAGGGTGGCGCTGTAGAGCGGATAGGAGAGGACCAGTATGCTGCCGATGATGCCGAGGATACCGATAAGTACCTTCCATTCCCGGTCCGTTTTCTCCGGGTAGAGGCTTGCCAGGACAAGTATTCCGTCGATCATTCAGTATGTGCCAAGGATGAGGATCAGGACGACGAGGATCCCGACGGGATAGGTCAGGAGCAGGACGCCGAGAGCGAGGGCGATGATTCCCTGGAGTAGCGCGAGCCATCGGGGGGATGTTGCACGTGCCATGATGTCGCGGGCGTCCGGATCGTATATATACCTGCCTTCACGAGGGGGGTCGGGACGGGGGTTATCTCCGCAGGTCTGGAACCGGGTATTCCGGTGAGCATTCGCCGGGAACGGTGTATGCACATCTGTTCTCCCCCTCCTTTCACGGATGGTGAGGATGATTCTCCCGGATGCGGTGATCTGGTTTCGTCAGGCTGTAAAAGCACTGATAGCGGCGCTCCTCTTCTTCGTGATTCTCCCGCTCGCCCTCGGTTCTGCCTCCGGGATCCCGACGGCCCAGGTGTTTGCGCTGGTCTCATCCACCGCCGTGCTCCAGTCAAACGCCGTCTTCGTCGGTGTGGGCATGGGGATGCACCCCGCCGGGATCCTCGCGATCATGACGCTCGTTGAGGTCGGTGCCGTGCTCGCTATCCTCTTTGCCTGCGATGCGTTCGCTCATTCCTCGATCCGGGTCAGGAGTATACTGGAGCGCACCGAGGTGAGGATGCAGAAGGTGCCGCTCCTCACGAAATATGGTGCGGTAACACTCATTGTCCTCCCGACACTGCTGGTCGTCGGCCTCTACTCAAGTGTCGTGATCTGCTGGATCCTCCGGTGGGATCGGATCCAGTCCCTCTTCTTCATCACCATCGGGTGGCTCGCCGTCACGGTCTTCCTCATGGCCGTCGCGCTCGGGTTGGTGCGGATGTTTGCCTGATAGGCCGGCGCCTACCCTGTCGGCAGGTGGATATACTTCTGAAGAGATATATCGGTCATATTCAGCCCCTGCAGGGAGGTAACAGCAGAATGGCCCTTCTCGTGACCCTACTTACCATCGTCCTGGTCCTCAACATCATATTTGCCATCACTGTCGTCTTCTTTGAGCGGAGGAATCCGACGGCGGCGATGGCCTGGTTGATGGTCCTCTTCCTCCTGCCGCCGATCGGGTTCCTGTTCTACCTGATATTCGGTCAGAACTATACCCAGCAGAGGATGTTCGTCATCAAGGAGGAGGAGGACCGGCAGTACCTGCAGGAGACCCTCCTGGGGCAGTACCGTGAGCTCTCTGAGAGAACTTACCGCTTCACCACCCCCGAGGCCGCTGAGTTCCGCGAGACGATCTCTCTCTTCCTCAAGAACAACCGGGCGCACCTGACCGGGAGGAACAAGGTCGATCTCTACACCCGGGGTGAGGAGAAGTTCGACGCGCTCTTTGCCGCGATCCACGGAGCACGCTACCATATCCACATTGAGTACTATATCGTCAACAACGACGAGCTGGGGCGGAAGATCGTCCGTGCCCTCGCGGAGAAGGCCCGGGAGGGCGTCGAGGTCCGTCTCCTCTTCGATGCGGTGGGGACCCGTAACTGGGGCAGGTCACGGAAGGCGTTCTCGGAGCTGACCCGTGCCGGCGGGGAGGTCGGGGCCTTTTTTCCCTCGTTCTACCGGGTCAACTACCGCAACCACAGGAAGATCGCGGTCATCGACGGGACGGTGGGGTTCATCGGCGGGTTCAATATCGGGGACGAGTACCTGGGGAAGGGTCCCCTGGGTTTCTGGCGCGACACAGCCCTCCGGATAGAGGGGCGGGGCGTCCACCTCCTCCAGCTCCGGTTCTTCCTCGACTGGCATTACGTTACCGGCAGGTACCCGGGGCCGGCCCCCCGCCCCCACTACTTCCCGGACCCCGGCACCCCCGGGACGACACCGATCCAGATCGTCTCCGGCGGCCCCGATACCCGGTGGAACCCGATAAAAGAGGGTTACATCAAGCTGATCAACTCCGCCCGGGAGTCGGTCTACATCCAGACACCTTACTTCGTCCCCGATGATAGCGTCGCCGATGCTCTCAGGATCGCGGCGCTCTCCGGTGTCGATGTCCGGGTCATGATCCCCTGTAAGCCCGACCACCCGTTCGTCTACTGGGCGAGCCTCTCGTTCATCGGCGACCTCCTTGATGCCGGGGTGCGGGCCTACACATACGACGACGGGTTTCTCCACGC
>JAAZID010000327.1 GCA_012510295.1 Methanomicrobiales archaeon
AGCGGCGCCGGCACTCCTCGTCTGCCCCACATCGATCGTCGGGAACTGGCAGCGCGAGTTCGACAGGTTCTCGCCGAACCTTGCCGTCACCGTCCACCACGGTAGCAACCGTGCCGCAGACGACGCATTTGTCACACAGGTCGGCACGTCCGACGTCGTCATAACCACCTACCAGGTGGCTGTGCGCGATAGAGACCTCCTGGAATCCACCGACTGGAACTCCATCATCCTTGACGAGGCGCAGAACATCAAAAACCCCTCCACAAAACAGGCTAAGGCGGTCCGGGCGCTACAGGCACCGCGCCGGATCGCCCTGACCGGGACGCCGGTTGAGAACCGCCTGACCGAGCTCTGGTCGATCATGGAGTTTCTCAACCCGGGCTACCTCGGATCGTTTGAATCGTTCCAGTCCGGGTTTGCCATCCCTATCGAGCGCTACCACGACCCGAAAACGACCGATAACCTCAGGGAGATGATCAGGCCGTTTGTTCTCCGCCGCATGAAGACCGACCGCTCGATCATAAGCGACCTCCCGGAGAAGATGGAGATGAAGGTCTACTGCAACCTCACGACCGAGCAGGCGACACTCTATGAGGCGGTCGTGCAGGAGATGCTTGAGCGCGCTGAGACGGCAGAAGGTATCCAGCGCAGGGGGATTGTTCTCGGCGGGCTCACCCGGCTGAAGCAGATCTGCGACCACCCGGCGCTCTTCCTGCACGACAAAACCACTTTTGGTGGAAGATCCGGGAAGATCGAGCGCCTCGATGAGATGCTTGAGGCGGTCCTGGAGTCGGGTGAGCGGGCACTTATATTCACGCAGTTTGCGGAGTTTGGAGGGCTCCTTGAGGGTTACCTCTGCGAGAGGTTCGGTACCGCCGTCCTCTACCTGCACGGCAGGACACCCCGGGCGAAGCGCGATGCTATGGTGCAACAGTTCCAGCAACCGGGAGGCCCGCCCCTCTTCATCCTCTCGCTGAAGGCCGGGGGCACGGGGCTGAACCTGACGGCGGCAAACCACGTCTTCCACCTGGACCGGTGGTGGAATCCGGCCGTCGAGAACCAGGCGACAGACCGGGCCTTCCGGATCGGGCAGACCCGCGACGTCCAGGTGCGCCTCATGATCTCCTCAGGGACGCTTGAAGAACAGATAGACAGGTTGATCGAAGAGAAGATGGCACTTGCCGATCAGGTCGTCGGGAAAGGGGAGGACTGGATAGGGTCGCTCTCCACCGACCAGCTCCGCGAACTCCTGACCCTGCGCCGGGACGCGGTGGAGGTCTGAAGTATGGGATCATGGCACTACTACCCCCCGTCCACCCCGAAGCCGGTGAAGGATGGAGTTAAGGCGCGGAGCCGGCGGGGAGCGATCGGCGAGAAGTGGTGGTCGCAGCGGTTTATCCAGGTGCTCGAGGATTCGGGGAGCGCATCGCGGCTCCAGCGCGGGAAGAGGTATGCGCGGAAGGGACAGGTGATCGGTATAGAGATCCGGGGAGGAGAGGTGCAGGCGAAGGTGCAGGGGTCTGCCGCAAAGCCCTACCAGGTCACCATACGCCTCGAGCCCCTCAGCGACGCCACGTGGGAGAAGGTCTTTGACCTGATGGCCGGGCAGGCGATATTTGCGGCGCAGCTCCTCTCGGGCGTTGTG
>JAAZID010000441.1 GCA_012510295.1 Methanomicrobiales archaeon
CCGGATCATCTTCCTCAGGATCTGCGAAGATCGCGGGATTGAGAAATATGAGCAGCTACGCACAATAGCCGTTGGAAAAAACATCTATGAGCAGTTAAAATCATTATTCCTCTATGCTGATGAGAAATACAACTCCGGCCTGTTTCACTTCTCGGCGGAGCCTGGTCGGGAAGACCCGGATACTCTGACGCTCTCGCTCTCCATCGACGACAGGGTGCTCAAGCAGATCATCACCCACCTATACTACCCGGACTCGCCCTACGAATTCTCGGTCTTTCCGGCGGACATCCTCGGCCAGGTTTACGAACAATTCTTGGGGAAGGTCATCCGCCTGACGGCCGGGCACCAGGCGAAGGTCGAGGAAAAACCGGAGGTGAAGAAAGCAGGTGGAGTCTTCTACACGCCGACATATATCGTGGAGTACATCGTGAAGCAGACTGTCGGGAGCCAGATTGAGGGGAAAGACCCGAAAACGGTTGTGGATCTGCACGTTCTCGACCCGGCCTGTGGTTCGGGGTCATTCCTCCTCGGCGCCTACCAATATCTCCTCGATTGGCACCTTGCGTGGTATATGGATAACTTGGTGCCGCTGCTGGTGGATGGGGCGAAGATGACCGACCCGGCGGTGTTGGCACTCCTGCCGGTAAAGCCGGCGCCGGCCAAACGTGGTCGGGGCAAGAAGAGGAGGGGAAACGGCGATGAGTATTTCCTCCCGGTCTATCAGATGACTGATACCGACTGGCGGCTGACGACAGAGGAGAAAAAGCGGATCCTCTTAAACAACATCTACGGTGTGGATATCGACCCACAGGCGGTAGAAGTGACGAAACTATCGCTGCTCCTGAAGGTACTCGAGGGCGAGAAGTCTGAGCGGATCAGCAAGCAACTAACGATCACTCAAGAACGGGTGTTGCCATCGCTCCACAACAATATCAAGTGTGGGAACTCACTCATCGGTCCGGATATCTACAACGACGTGCAGGTGACCCTCGACGACGAGGAGACAATTTTCCGGATCAATGCATTCGATTGGAACCGGGCGTTCCCTGCGATCATGCAGGCGGGCGGGTTCGACGTGGTGATCGGGAATCCGCCGTATGTGCGGATTCAGGCGATGAAAGAATGGGCTCCGGTTGAAGTTGAGTATTATAGGAAATATTTCAAATCAGCAACGAAGGGCAATTATGATATCTATGTTATATTTATTGAAAGAGGATTAGAGCTTATATCCAACAAAGGAATATTGGGATATATTCTCCCTCACAAATTCTTCAATTCAAAATATGGCGAACCAATACGAGAACTCATCTCAAAAGGGAAAAATCTTCAAGAAATTGTTCACTTCGGTCATGAGCAAGTTTTCGCCAGAGCAACAACTTACACATGTCTTATGTTTCTCTCAAAAGATAAGAATCATGAGGTAGTTGTAAAAAGAGTTAATAATTTGGAGGATTGGCGTGATAAGTCCATTGCTACTGAAGGACGCTTGAGCTCTGAAGAAATGACGGGTGGGGAGTGGAATTTCGTAATCGGAAAGGATAAAGAATTATTTGATAAGTTAAATGATTTTAGAACTAAGTTGGTAGATGTATCAAACATCTTCGTTGGATTGCAGACCAGCGCTGATAGTGTTTTCTTATTCAAAAATACAACGAAAGAAGAATCGAGGACAATGAAAGCTCATTCAAAAGAATTAGGAGTTGAAGTTGAAATTGAGACTTCTTTATTGAAATCTGTAGTAAGGAGTGGAAAAATTGGAAGATACTGGGCAATACCAACTGCCTGTGTCTTGTTTCCATACAACATAGTCAATGAAAAGGCAGAACTCATCCAGCATAAAAAGTTTGCCCAAAAATATCCACATTCTTGGGATTACCTGCAGATGAATAAAAAGCTACTTGCTGGACGTGAACATGGAAAATTTCGAGACATAGGATGGTATCAGCTATATCCAAAAAATCTAGGTATGTGGGAGAGCCCCAAAATACTGGTTCCTTATATGATTACCCGATTAGCAGCATATTATGATACTGATAATCTTTATTTTGTGAATGTGACTACAGGTGGCTTTGGATTAAGGGCAACCTCTAGTAACATTACAATGAAATATTTAACCGGGCTACTAAATTCAAAATTGCTCGATTGGTTCTTAAAGCATGTTAGTACCAATTTTCAAGGGGGCTATTTCGCTGCAAATAAACAATATTTAGTTCAGCTGCCAATCCGCATCATCGACTTCTCTGACCCCATTGACGTCGCCAGTCACGATCGCATGGTCGCTCTTGTGGAACAGATGCTCGACTTGAACAAACGCCTCGCGGCGGCGAAAGCTTCACATGAGAGGGAAGTGCTCGCCGGGATGATCGACGCGACCGACCGGCAGATCGACAGGCTGGTGTATGAGTTGTACAGGCTTACGGAAGATGAGGTGGCGGTTGTGGAGGGGGCTGTGTGATACTAACACATGCAACCTCCTGCAAGGGGTGATTCTATGATTCAAGATTTACTCTTGGTGGAGGCACTCATTGAACAAAAAAACTCTTTTAGTCTAGTCATCTTCATAATTGCCGCTTATGGGGTAATTTTCTGGAAGTTTGAGTTTCTCCGACACCCGCGATACAGATACTTGGCCTTATTTCCGGGGGTTGTTGCTCTCATCCTTTTTCCCCTCAGTTTTTGGGAAGTTGTTCCGATCGCTGTTGCGTTTGTAGGCTTCTTTCTATCTATTGCAGTGGGTATCGCCCTGTACAAGAAGGACGTAAAAATTTTCTGGCCGTGCACGGTGATTCTGAAATGTATCTACTCAGATTTAAACGCCCTTCAAAGTGATGAAGCGCGAAAACAACTTGAACAATCAAAGTGGCTCTTTTTCACCCCGTTAGAGAAACTACATTTCAAAATAGTTGAAGCAGAACTCGTTTCTATCAGCGGTGGCCCCAAGAAGGCATACGAATCCCTCATGACAATCGATGAAGCGCCGCTGTTTGAAAACGAAAGGCATCTATTAAGACTCAAGCGTGCGAAATATGCGATGCAACTTAATAATCCCAAGCAAATGAGGTTGCTCATCGAGAAGTTATCTCCATTCGATGATGATACGGCTCTTGAGGAAGCATATCAACGAAGTTGGTATCTAGAGAAACAAGGGAGGTTACGGGAAGCTTCCGAATTACTTCATGAAGCACTGCTTAACTATCCCAACCCAAGTGACAAACAGATATGTTGCAAAATTAATAACAACCTGGGAAGGTTGCGCAAATTTGAGGAAAGCGTTTCAAGTTCGCTCAAATACTACGAAACAGCTGCAAAAATCGCGTCTGAGATGAATTGCAAAGGGATGCTCCATGTTTCTTATCAGAATGTCATTCACACTTATGGGCTTTTAGAACAGTTCGACATCGCTGAGTCATGGTTACAAACATATCAGGAATACATCGACCAGGATAACCCACAAGACCTCCTTGAGTGGTTCAACGTTCTCCTTGAATATCACCGGCAACGGAAAGATATCAATGCCATTATGCGGACTATACAGGAGCACAGAGAAGTATTTAGCGGAATGTTTACAGAAAAGGAACTGCTCCTCTTTGATATCAGCGAACTACGGATTCTCGTCAATTCAAATATTCACTACATGGATCAACTTTTCCTAGCGCAAAACCGATACGAGCAGTACTTGCAGATGGGGTTGCACGAGCGGTACTATGCTCTAAAAGAGATTCACATGGCTACCCAAAGGGCATGCAACTCTGGTCTCCAGGCATTATTTGGAAACTTCTATCTGCAGGTGACGCGGGACCTAATCAGCATGCAAAGCGAAATCCACGAGCACTACGTTTCACTCCCTGAGTATTGCGTTAATGAAAGCTGCTACTGGATAAAAGAACTGGCAACATTGGAAAAATTGGGTTGCGATGGTGGAAAATTCGATAGAGTGGTACAAACGTTAAATGATGTCAAGAAGAGATTCCTTGAGTTTGAGAATAGGATTGATGCACTCTCAATAAACCTCGATATCTGTGACGAAGCGATCTATCGCAAAGATCACACAGTTGTAAAAGAATATCTGCAAAAAACTCTTGACGAACTGAAAACCTTCCAGGGGCATCCGATCGAGGATGACTGCTTCGTTCGTATCGCTTACTATGCCTATAAACTGAAAGATAGACAAACTGCAAAGAAATATCTTGAAAAATTCAACGAAAAGAGAGTAAGCATCTATCACTATGCAGATTGGATTCAGGTGTACTATCGCCATCTTACGGCACAATTGATGAATACATAACCCCATGATTTATCACCACACCCACCCATGCGCACCCGATGCCTCACTTCGACCTCTTCTTCAAGACCGAAGATCTGCGGCGGAGGCTTGAACCGCACCTGGGCCTCATCCCGCCGTTCTTCGAGTTCACCGTCCGGGCGGGCACCCCGGAGGTCCGCTACTTCAACCAAGACGACCCGATGTGGAAGGACTTTCCCTTCCCGGTCCCTGATGGAACCATCTACGTCTTCGATGACGATATCCCCGCCCGGGCGCTCGGGGGCGGGATGCAGAACCGGGCGAGCATCCGGGTCCGGGCCAGGGACACGGACGACGAGGTGGTTATCCTCCGGATCTGGCACGAGATCCTGCACGCGGTCGGGCAGTCGGCGGACGATATGGTCAGGAGAGCCAGTGAGTGGCAGAGTGTCTCCGAGCGGATGATGTGGGCTGCCTGGCAGTCGCTCTCCCGGCCGCTCGACGTGCCGTTCTGGCACCGGAAGTTCTACACTGGCTGACAAAGCAGGCGGCGAGCGGGTGGGGGGAGGTAGGGGCAACGGGCGCGGTATCCAATTGCCGTGGGGATACAGATGAAGGCGTCATCCCATCCCGTGCCGCGGAGATGATCCAGTGTCACTGGCGGTGCTCGAGACCAGGGTCTGCGCCCCTTCCATCATCACACTCCTCCCGCACGAGCCGGTTGTAGCACCTTTCACAGACATCGCACCGACCAATCTCGACCCGCACCCCCCGCATTCCCCGGGCCGGCTCGCAACGACAGCTTCGCCTATTTCAAATAAATCTCAATTACCGGGGATTTTCGTCACGGAAAAAAGTATATCCCTTCTCATCCTCTACGGATATACGAGGCAAGTCACCATGAATACAGGACTTCTCCGGGTGCTGATCGATCCCGGACGTTTCTTTGAAGATCGCATGCAGGACGAGCCGGGCCTGAAGATGCCGGCGCTGATCGTCCTCATATACGCGATCATCAGTGCGGTCGCGGCCGCGCTGATGGTGAACGTGATCATAGACATACTACCCGCAGAAGCACAGGCCTTCGCGGTGTTCGGTATAGCCATCGCCGTTGTCGGCGCCCTCATCATGGGGTTCCTGACATGGATCGTCGTGGCCGCCGTCCTCCACATCATATCGATGCTCTTTAAGGGCGAAGGGGCGTTTACGCGGACGCTCGAATTTACCGGCTACAGCTTCATCCCCCAGGCCATCGGGGGCATCATCGGGGCCGCCTTCTCCTATCAGATCATATCAGGTCTCACGATACCTGTGGTGACGAACCCCGAGCAGATCGCTGAGATATCCGTGAGCCTGGCAGAGATGATCGCGGCCGACCCCCTGACGCAGATCGCCAGTCTCGTGGGCATCCTCTTCGTTCTCTGGAGCGCAAACATCCTGATCTTCGGCATGAAGCACGCAAGAAACCTCTCCACGCGGGACGCGGCCCTCACCGTCGGGATACCGGTGGCGCTTTATATCGCCTATATCCTCATCACACTCCTCGGATTGATACCATGAAACCATTCAACCTCATCATCATAGCACTCATATGCATCGCCGCCGGCCTCGTAGCGCCGGCCACCGCCGGGACCGCCGACGTCGTGGTGACATCATCGACGATCGACCCCCCCGTCCTGATGAAGGGCGACGTCGGAACGCTCACGGTGGAGATCATGAACAACGGCGCCGAACCTGTCGCCATCCGAAACGCCCGGCTCTACGGGAGCGGGGTCGTGGCCCTGAGCGACGCCTACCCCTCGGTCGGGGATATCGGCGCCGGCACAACAAAGACATTCACCTTCACCATCCGGGCGGATGGCGGGGAAGGGACGTTCTACCCTCCCTTCGTCCTCGATTTCCAGAACGGCGGCGCCCTCCGCTACCCGGTCCCCGTCCAGGTTGAAGATACCCCCCTCACCGCATCGATCGTCGGGAAACCTGATGCCTTCACCGAAGGCCGACGGGGTGACGTCACCATCCGGGTCGGAAACCCGCGCCCGAACACCGCGTCCGGCGTCCAGGTGATCCCGCAGGGAACCGGATTCTCTGCAACACCGTCGAGCGCGTTCATAGGCGCCCTCACCGCGGACGCGGCCGGGACCGCCGTCTTCAACCTGACCCCGGAGGACGAGACGGACGTCACCTTCAGGGTGCTCTGGCGTAACGGCATCAACACCCACGCGATCGATGTCACGCTCCCGGTCACGTTCGGCGAGGACAAACGACAGGCGGACCTCTTCGTCACGAACGTCGAGGTCACGCCCGAGATCGGCGGGTACCGGATCGTGGGCGACGTCATGAACGCCGGCCTCGAGTCCGCACGCTCGGTCCTCATCAGACCGGGCGCACCCGCCACCCCCACCGACCCCTTCCGGGTCTACGTGGTGGGAACCCTCGACCCCGATGACGCCGCCCCGTTTGAGGTGACGTTCAGGGCCGAGAGAGACGCGACAACCATCCCGGTCGTCGTCGAGTACCGGGATGACGACGGGAACCGCTACACCGGGACCACGACGATCGATCTCAGTGGCACCGTGACGGTATCCGCCGGAGAGAGCGACGAAGGCATACCGATAGCCGGCATCGCAATCGCGGTCCTCATCGCCATCGGCATCATCGGGGCCATATAC
>JAAZID010000328.1 GCA_012510295.1 Methanomicrobiales archaeon
CGACCGCCACCGATCATCAGTGGTATCGCAGGATCACCAGCTACATTTTGCAGATGATTGAATGCTCCATTTCCATCTGTGCTCGCCAACGCTCTGAAGGCACTCTAGTATAATCCTCAATGGACGTGATGATCTCTTCCACACGGAGGCTTTTAAATTCGATCGCGGGCCGATGCATCGGTTTGCAAGGTATACCATCCATCGCAAGAACCATCGAACCGGGTATCAAAAATCCCACCCGCCGGTAGTGACAAACTCTTTGACGGCATCTACGATGGGGAAGGGGAGCACAGCCAGGTCAACGTCGTCGTGAATGATTTGGGCAGTATCGGGACGGTCAGGGCGGTGATTGAGGACGGGTTCAACAGGAATGATACCGTCACCGTCCTGACCAGCAGCCGCATGATAGGGGTGCATCGCTACGATACTCTCTACGATGGCGATTGCGGGTATCTCGCTCCTCGTTGCCGCAGTCTCGATCTTCAACGTCATGATGATGTCGGTGAACGAGCGGGTACGTGAGATCGGGATCCTCCGCTCCATCGGGACGCAACGAACCGAGATCCTGCGGATGTTCATCTATGAGGCGGCGATCATCGGGGTCGTCGGAGCAGTCATCGGTGCCGTTGTAAGCATCATCATCGGCTACATCGTCGTGCTCGGCATGACCGGCTCCGCCGAGTACTTCTTCGCGCCCGGGAGTATCGTCTACGTCCCGATGGCTATGGCTGTCGGCGCCGCAATCTGCATGGTGACAGGCGTTTATCCGGCGTGGCAGGCCTCAAACCTTGACCCGATCGAAGCATTGCAGAACGAATAGTGTCCAGACAGGAGACCACCCATTTTTACCCGGAACACCTGTCGCAAGAAAACAGATTGGAAGAGAGAAGTATGGTAGAAAAGAAACTGACTGGCATTTGTGCAGTCGCCATGCTCGTCGTTATTGCAGCAGCGTGCGGGTGCACCAGCACGACTGTTGAATCACAGCCTGCAGGAGAGCCGCAGGAAGACATGGGAGCACCCCGGGCGAACGGGGCGGCCTCCGAAGAGAACCCCGGTAAGAGACGACTGATTGGAGCGAGTAACGCAGTCCGATGACGGTAAACACCGATGTTCCGGAGAGGCCGGGCGGGGAGCCGGATGCCCGTGATCCCGATCCAGGACATGGCCGGCTCCCTGCAGGCTCCTCCGGACAGTACCGCCGGCATTCGGCATGGGTGGAGAATGAGGGCGCCGACTCTGCCCGGGAACTGCTCGCGACCGTCTCCGATCGTATCAGAAATCCCCTGCAGGTGCTCCTCGCCCGGGCGGACCTGATGGAAGACGAGGAGACCGCTGCAGCGATCCGGGAACAGGTCCGCCGGATCAACGATGTCGTCAAACACCTCGAAGACGTCTTACCCGGTTCGTACATCACCAGAAAGAAGAATGGATCGGCACGGCACGAGAAGACTCACCGTCCCTGAACCCCCGACCTCTCTGCCCGGCGGGTGAGTACCCGGACTGCCGGCCACGCGAGCTCGACGGGTCCCGCTTTGCTATCACCTTGCAGATGCAGGCCGGCACCCCGATAAACTGCTCCGCTTCCCGGACCTCTGATGCGAACGCCCGGGTCATGGCAGGCGCGGTGAGACAGTCCCGTGCGACAACTGCGCCCGGTGATGGATCAATCCTTCTCCCACCATATATGGGCCGACCGCGAACGGCCCGGGACAATATACCCCGAACCCTCCGAGACCGCTCGATCGAGAAGAAACGCATCGACGATCTCCCGCTGCCAGTCCTCCTTGACGGAGAGGCGGTTGTAATAATCCTCCCTCATCTCATCAAACCCGGAGTAACACCTGTCTCTGTCCCGTGTCTCGACCTTCACATTCGCGTAAATTCCCAGCTGGCAGAGGACGTTCCACAAAACATCAGCGTTCGCTTCACCGTGGTACGGCTCCCCGTGCAGTGCCGGCCAGAGCTCGTCGTTTCCCCCCGAGGAGGGCGGAGAGGATATGAACCAGTAGAGGTGCACCGCGCGCTTCGCCGCCGCATCCATCTTCAGGAGGCTGTTACGGATGTCACCCATGATGAGAGATCTCGAAGCAACGACGACGTCGTGCACCCCCGCCTCCTCCGGGCTGACGTCCTCCCAGCGGCTGCGGATCTCCCGGATCGGGGGAGCATTCACCAGCCGGCGGTACTCCTCCATCGCCGCACCCATGGGAGCAGACGGCTCTACGGTCGTGACCTGGCAACCTGCGAGAGCAAGAGGCACCGCAAGGGTTCCGGGGCCCGCACCGATATCGAGGACCGACGAGCCCGGCGGGATCTGCATACCGGCGATCTGGCTCTCGATACGGGACCGATCTCCCGATATGACGTTACGGACAA
>JAAZID010000006.1 GCA_012510295.1 Methanomicrobiales archaeon
ACGAGATCCCGGCGACGGCGGAGGCAAAGGAGAACCTCGGCCGGGAGATCGTGGCAAACATCGTCATGATGGGCGCCCTCGTGGCCATAACAGGGGTCGTGAGCCGGGAGGCTATCGAGCGCGCGGTTCTCGACAGCGTCCCGAAGGGCACCGAGAGCCTGAACACAAGAGCGCTGAAACGCGGATTTGAACTCGGAGAACAAGCATGAAACTACTGGAATACGAGGCAAAAGAGGTCTTTTCGAAGTACGGCATTCCGGTCCCGAAGGGGGTCTTAATACGGGCACCGGAAGAGATCGCGGCACACCTGCCGGAGATCGGCGATGCCCTGGTGTTAAAGGCACAGGTGGACGTCGGTGGCCGGGGGAAGGCCGGCGGCGTCCTCTTTGCCGATGGCGCGACGGCGGTCGAGACCGCACGGGACCTCTTTTCCCGCGATATCAGGGGTGTTCCGGTCGGGAGCGTTCTCGTCGAGGAGAAGCTCGCGATCGAGCACGAGTACTACGTCAGCATCGCCGTCGACCGGTCGAGCAGGCAGCCGGTGATCCTCTTTGCCGATGCGGGCGGGGTTGATATCGAGAGCGCTGCACTCGCCGACGAGTCGGCCGTCCGGAGAGTCATCGTATCCCCGCTCCTCCACGACATCCCGCCGTTTCTCATGCGCGAGCTCCTCGGGGACGCCCCGAAGGAACTTGCGCCCGCGATAAACCGCCTCTACCATGTCTTCCGGGAGAAGGATGCCATGCTCGCCGAGATAAACCCGCTCGTGACGACGCCGCGTGGGGTCTATGCGGCCGATGCAAAGCTCATAATCGACGACAACGCCCTCGCCCGCCAGGGGATAGCGGTCAACCGCGACCTCTCGGAGCGTGAGCGTGAAGCGGAGAAGCACGGGTTCTCCTACGTGGAGCTGGGCGGGAGCATCGGGGTCATAGGAAACGGTGCCGGCCTCACGATGTCGACGCTCGACCTGATCGAGTTCTACCATGGCCGGGCGGCAAACTTCCTCGACGTCGGGGGCGGCGCTGACCAGGAACGGGTTATGCACGCCGTGAAACTCGTCGCGAGTATGCCCGGCGTGAACGTGATCGTGGTCAACCTCCTCGGGGGTATCACCCGGTGCGATGAGGTGGCAAAGGGGATCATCGCCGCCGACGTCCCGCCGAAGGTCATCGTCAGGATGGCCGGGACGAACGAGGAGGAAGGGCGCGAGCTCCTCGCAGAGCACGGCTACCGGATGCTTGGGAGCATGGATGCGGCTATCAGGGCGGCGATGGAGGTGTCGGCATGATATACGCTGACAAAAGTGTCGGGGTGATCGTGCAGAACATCACCGGGAGGCAGGGCCGGTTCCACACGGAACTGATGAACGACTACGCGCGCGAGGTCGGCGGCCGGGGTGTCGTCGCCGGTGCTGCGCCGGGGAAGGGCGGGCAGGAGGTCCACGGCGTCCCGGTCTACAACACGGTGCGGGAAGCCCTCCGGGAGCATGACGCGACCGCGAGCGTCATATTCGTCCCGGCAATGGCCGCCGCCGATGCGGTCATGGAGGCAGCCCATGCCGGGATCGAACTTGCGGTCGTCATCACCGAGCATATACCGGTCCACGACACCATGAAAGCGGTCGCCTACGCAGAGCTCCATGACTGCACGGTCATCGGCCCGAACTCCCCCGGGCTCCTCTCGCCGGGCGAGTGCAAGCTCGGTATCATGCCGGCCCACCTCGCCACCCGGGGAGGGGTCGGTGTCATATCCCGGAGCGGCACACTCACCTACGAGGTGGTCGATGAGCTCACCCGCGCCGGCATCGGCCAGAGCACGATCGTCGGGATCGGCGGCGACCCGGTGATCGGGCAGACGTTTGTGGATGCGCTCGCAGAGTTTGAGGATGACCCCTGGACAGAGGCTGTCGTCATCATCGGTGAGGTGGGAGGAAACCTTGAGGAGGAGGGTATCCGGTCGACCGACCTCCCGGTCGTCGCCTACATAGCCGGCGTGAGCGCTCCGCCGGAGAAACGGATGGGCCACGCCGGCGCTATCATCGAGGGGGGTGAAGGCGATGCGCGATCAAAGATCCGGCGCATATCCGCCCTCGATGTCCTGGTCGCGTCCCGGCCATCGGAGATACCAGAGCTGATCCGCGGAGTGCTATGAACGACGACCTGATGCTCGCCACCGCCTGTGATGTGGCAGCGAAGATCGGCGCCCGGGCGGTCGTCTCGTTCGTCGACCTGGCCCAGGTTCCTCCGGGCGCGCCCGATATCCCGATCATCAGGGTGCAGGAGCTCCAGCTCGACGTCTTAAAGGATCTCACCATGCACGACATCCTGGAGGTGAGCGAACGGCACATGATGGATGCCGCTATCCACATCTACCTCAGGCGGAACCTGGAGAGCGGCCTCGTCGTCGGGGTCTTCCCCTACGCCATCATCGTATACGACATCGCGGAGGGGAGAAACTTCATCAGCCTCAAGGATTTCTCCGATATCGTCCCCCGTGAGGTTCTCCACGCGGTCCTCACACTGGCCCTTGAGATCGCGGTCGAGGGCCGGGAGGGGAGGTCCATCGGCACCGCGTTCATCATCGGGGATCCTGAAGAGATCTTTGCCCACTCCCACCAGGCGATCTTAAACCCCTACCAGGGGCAACCGGCTGCCCTCCGGGACATCAAGAACAAGAACAACTGGGAGAGTGTAAAAGAGTTCGCCCAGCTCGATGGCGTCTTCGTCATCGACAAGACCGGAGAGATACGATCGGCAGGGCGCTACCTGGACGTCACCGGACGGGGTATATCCCTCCCCTCGGGCCTCGGGGGGAGGCATCGCGCAACCGCATCCATCACCTACGAGACACCCTCTATCGGTATAACGGTCTCGGAGAGTGGAGGTATGGTGCGGGTCTTTCGGGACGGTATATGCAAAATCAGCATCCGATCCGACATCCGCATAAGAAGTGACGGTTAGAAATAGTTATATGAATTGCAGTCATTTCTTTTATAATAATTAGAACTACGGTGGATTTGATGACCAGGAACATCAGTGTAGAAAGGCTTGACCAGATCCCGATCGAGCGGCAGCGGGTCGAACTGGTGGAGCGAAAGTGCCTCGGACACCCCGACAGCCTCGCGGATGGTATTGCAGAATCGATCAGCCGGGCGCTCAGCAGGGCATACCTGGAGGAGTGCGGCACCGTCCTGCACCACAACACCGACCAGGGTGAGGTCGTGGCAGGGGAGTCTATCCCGAAGTTCGGCGGTGGCAGGATAACAAAACCGATCTACTTCCTCATATCCGGCAGGGCAACCAAGGCCTTCGACGGTGTGAACATCCCGGCGGATGCGATCGCCGTCGAGGCGGCGCGGGATTACGTCAGGACGATCCTCCCCACCATCAACATGGACCGCGACATAATCGTCGACTGCCGGATGGGGGCGGGGTCGACCGATCTCTGCGATGTCTTCCAGTCCTCTTCGGGAAAAATCCCGAGGGCGAACGACACGTCGTTCGGCGTCGGGCATGCGCCGTTCAGTGAGGCTGAGAGCATAACAAAAGGTGTCTCCGCGTTCATCGATGAGAAACTCCGGCCCCGGTACCCGGCTATCGGCCAGGACTGCAAGATCATGTGCCTGCGCGACGGCGACACCTTCACCCTCACCATCGCGATGGCGTTTGTGGACAGCTACTGTTCAGGCATCACCGAGTATATCGAGCAGAAGCGCGTCCTGACCGAAGAGATTACAGCGGTCGCAAAGAGGTTCACGAAGAGGAACGTCAACGTCGCTATCAACACCGCCGACGACCTCAATTGCGCAAGCGTCTTTTTGACGGTCTCGGGAACTTCGGCCGAGATGGGCGACGATGGGTCGGTCGGTCGCGGAAACCGCGCAAACGGGCTGATCACCCCGAACCGCCCCATGAGTATGGAGGCGACGAGCGGCAAAAACCCGGTCAACCATATCGGCAAGATCTATAACCTCCTCGCGACCCGGATAGCACAGGACTGTGTCGCCGGGGTCGATGGGATCGAGGAGATATACATCCGTATGCTCTCCCAGATCGGCTACCCGATCGACCAGCCCCACGTGGCAAGCGCCCAGATCCTCACAAAACCCGGCGCAGACATCGTGTCCATCAAACCCGATGTCGAAGGGATCATCGATGGATGGTTGGAAGAGATCACCACCGTCACCGAGAAGGTCATCAGGGGAGAACTCTCCACCTTCTGATGAGTAACTTATGAGCAGACCACCATTCCGGGAGCGGGAGTCCGGGATCGTCCGCCTCGCCATCCCGAATAAAGGCAGGATCTCCGGCCCCGTCAACGACCTGATCGAGAAGAGCGGGATTCGTCTCATCAACGGCGGTGAGCGGAGACTCATCGCCCGGACCCGCGACCCGAACGTGGAGATACTCTTTGCCCGACCGATCGATATACCGGAGTATGTGGCGAGCGGCGTCGCCGACCTCGGTATCACCGGGCGGGATATGGTCATGGAACGGGGCTCTGCGGTCGAACAGATCCTCGACCTCCAGATAGGCAGTGCAACGCTCGTCGTCGCCGTGCCGGAGGAGTCGGATATCGAGACCGTCGCGGACCTCGATGGTGCGAAGGTGGCGACCGAGTTCCCATCGATCACGCGATCGTTCTTCGAGGAGCACGGACTCACCATCATGATCGTGACCGTGGGCGGGGCGTGTGAGGTGACGCCGCACCTCGGGATCGCTGACGCCATCGTCGACCTCTCATCATCGGGGACGACGCTCCGGACGAATCATCTCCGCGTCATTGAGGAGGTTCTCACATCCACGACGATCCTGGTGGCGAACGCGAGCGCTCTTGCGAACAAGAGGGAGAAGATCGATGAACTCGTCCTCGCCCTTGAGAGCGTCATCAGGGCAAAGGGTGAGTGCTACCTGATGATGAACGTCCACCGGGGCGCCCTTGCGGATGTGCGCGAGGTTCTCCCCGGCCTCTCCGGGCCGACGGTGATGGATGTGGCATCCGATGAGAACCTGGTCGCCGTTCACGCGGTCGTGAAAGAGGACCGGGTCTACCAGCTGATCAACCAGCTGAAGCTGGCCGGCGCAAAAGACATATTAGTTATGCCTATTGAACGGATTATACGCTGAGGAACATGGAGATCTATCCTGCAGTCGATATCCTGGACGGCCGGTGCGTGCAGCTCGTGCAGGGCCGGCCTGAGGCAGCGACGGTCTACGGTGACCCGGATGACTGGGCGCGCCGGTGGCTTGAGGAAGGTGCGGACGGTATTCACATCGTCAACCTCGATGGAGCGTTTGGCCGTGCGCAGAAAAACGCCGACCTGATCCGGGCGTTCATCCGTGATACAAACGCATTTGTCGAGCTCGGGGGCGGCATCAGGAGCGTGGAGGACGCCGCCGGGTGGCTCGATACCGGCGTCGACCGTGTGATCCTCTCGACCCTGGCGGTCAGGGAGCCGGAGACGATCCGGGTGCTTGTCAGGGAGTTCGGGACCGAGCGGGTGATGGCGGGGATCGATGCCCGGGGGGGCGAGGTGATGATCGAGGGGTGGGAGCGCCCTGCGGGGAGCTACCTCACCTGGGCGGATCGGTTCGCAAGCCTCGGCGCGGGATCCCTTCTCTACACGAACGTGGATGTGGAAGGGCTCCAGCAGGGGATCGCACTCGCCCCGGTGGAGGCTCTCCTCTCCCGGGCGAATGTCCCGGTCGTGGTATCAGGTGGTATATCGAGCGTGGAGGACATATGGGCGCTCCGGAGCCTCGGGGCGGCGGGTGCGGTCCCCGGCTCAGCGCTCTATGCCGGCATCATCAGGCTCTCGGATCTCCTGGAGGCGGCGCATGCGGACGAGTGAGATCCACCGCACCACGAGGGAGACCGACATCAGCCTCTCCATCGACCTCGACGGCACCGGGGCCGGGGCCATTGAGACCGGCATACCGTTCTTCGATCACATGCTCACGTCATTTTCCCGGCACGGCAGGATAGATCTCTCCATCCAGGCGACCGGTGACCTTGAGGTGGACACCCACCACACCATTGAGGATATCGGGATCGTCCTCGGGACAGCCATTGCTGAGGCGGTCGGTGACGGGAGAGGGATCACCCGGTTTGCCGACGTCGCGGTCCCGATGGACGAGGCACTCGCCCGGGTGGCGATCGATCTGGGCGGGCGGGGCTACCTGGTCTTTGA
>JAAZID010000329.1 GCA_012510295.1 Methanomicrobiales archaeon
CCGTTCGTCTCGATCTCGACCTGGTAGTCATGGACGGCAAACCTCTTGAGGAGCTCGAAAACTTCATCTGCCCAGAGGAGCGGTTCCCCGCCGGTGATGGATATATACTTCCCGTTCTGTAGCCAGACGTGGTCAAGGACCTCCGCAACGCTCATCTCCACCCCGCCCTCGTAAGCGTAGGAGGTGTCGCACCAGGCGCACCTGAGGTTGCAGCCTACAAGCCTGATGAAGGTGCAGGGCCGGCCCTGGTTCTTCCCCTCGCCCTGGAGGCTCCGGAACAGCTCACTGACGATCATACGTGCGCTCTGCGTAGCAGGACGTCGATTCCCAGACCCGGATCTTTGCCACGCGCGCATCGAGTCCCTGCCGTTCCGCCTCGGCATCGATCATACCGGCGATCAGCGCGGCGATGAGCTCGCTCGTCGGATCGCCGGGCGTGGTGACGACCGGGTGGAACGCCTCAATGCTCGCCACCATGGGGTCTTCTGCGTTGAGGATAACCTGGTGGTCGAACTGCCCGACGACCCCCTTTATGCAGTTGTAGTCGAGGACTATACCGGTGCGCTCATCAGTCGTCCCCTCGATCCAGACCTGCACCCGCCATTGGTGACCATGCAGACGGAAGCACTTCCCCCGATAGTGGATCAGGCGATGGGTAGCCTCGAAAAAAACTTCCTTGTATATCCGGGTTCTCATCCATGAAGGTTGCCCGTCTGGATATAATATTATATCATCTCCCGATCAAGTACCTGGAGCGAAAGATCGGCGCGCAAGCGGGTTCCACAATATATAAATCTGTAACGCGCGTTGTTTTATAGCACACCAGGAGTTGCTCCTATCTACAAATTCAATTGATACGAGGGTATTCGATGGGAAATGGTAAATTTGCAGCCAGAAAACAGAAGCGCGATGCCAAGGCGCGCAGATGGCGAGACCCTGTCTACGCCAGGCGCCAGCTCGGGCTTGATGTAAAATCCGACCCCCTTGAGGGCGCGCCGCAGGCACGCGGGATCGTCCTTGAGAAGGTGGGTGTCGAAGCAAAACAGCCGAACTCCGCTATCCGAAAGTGCGTTCGGGTTCAGCTGATCAAGAACGGCCGCCAGGTGACCGCGTTCGCCGTGGGCGACGGTGCTATCAATTTCATCGATGAGCACGACGAGGTCGAGATCGAAGGGATCGGCGGCAGATTGGGCCGGTCTATGGGTGATATTCCCGGTGTCCGGTTCGTCGTAACCAAGGTGAACAACGTCAGTCTCAACGAGATGGTCATCGGGCGCAAGGAGAAGCCGCGGAGGTGAAGAGAATGACGGAAGTAGCAGAGGTAGCTGTAGAAGCAGAAGATGTCGGAACCCCGAAACTCCTCTTCAACCGCTGGGACATGAGCGAGGTGGAGATCAAGGATCCAAGCCTCGTCCGATACGTGAACCTGCACGCGATGATCGTGCCGCATTCCTGCGGCAAACTCTCCGGTCAGCAGTTCAATAAGAGCAATATGCTGATAGTCGAGCGCCTGATCAATAAGATGATGCAGACCGAGCAGAACACCGGTAAGAAGGAGCTTGCCATCCGCATCGTCAGGGATGCGTTTGAGATCGTCCATAATAAGACCGGTAAGAACCCGGTCCAGGTGCTGGTGGATGCTATCGAGAACACCGGCCCCCGCGAGGAGACCGTCCGGCTGAAGTACGGTGGCATCAATGTCCCGAAGTCGGTCGATACCGCACCCCAGCGCCGTGTCGACGTCGCCCTGCGGTTCATCACCGACGGTGTCCTGCAGGCGAGTCACAAGAAGAAGAAGAGCGTGAGCGAGGCGCTCGCTGAAGAGCTGATCGCAGCCGCGAACGGCGATACCCGATCATACGCGATCTCAAAGAAGGAAGAGAGAGAGCGTATCGCAAAGGCTGCACGCTAAATATCCCCTTATTTTTTTGGTGTTCCATGACAAGACGAAAGAAGATGGTAGAGCGGGTGACAAACCTGATGGATAAGCCGGATCATATCCGCAACATCGGTATCGTCGCCCACATCGATCACGGAAAGACAACCCTTTCAGATAACCTGCTCGCAGGGGCAGGTATGATCAGCGAGGAGCTCGCCGGCAAGCAGCTCTTCATGGACTCGGATGAAGAAGAGCAGGCGCGAGGCATCACTATCGATGCGAGTAACGTCTCCATGGTCCACGAGTACGACAATGGGGAGTACCTGATCAACATGATCGACACCCCCGGCCACGTGGACTTCGGCGGTGACGTGACCCGCGCCATGCGTGCGGTCGACGGCGCTGTCGTCGTGGTGGATGCGGTCGAGGGGACGATGCCCCAGACAGAGACAGTGCTCCGCCAGGCGCTCAAGGAGGGTGTCCGCCCGGTCCTCTTCATCAACAAGGTGGACCGCCTGGTCAACGAGCTGAAGGTGGATGAGCAGGAGATGCAGATCCGCCTTGCCCGTGTGATCGATAAGGTCAACAAGCTGATCAAGGGCATGAACGAGAAGATGTATAACGAGGGCTGGAAACTGGATGCTGCGAAGGGCACCGTCGCCTTCGGCTCCGCACTCTACAACTGGGCGGTCTCCGTCCCGTACATGCAGAAGAGCGGGGTCTCGTTCAAGGACATATACGAGAAGTGCAACACCGGGGACATGAAGTGGCTCGCAAAGAACAGCCCCCTGCATGCTGTCCTCCTCGATATGGTGGTCAAGCACCTGCCCGACCCCGTCGAGGCCCAGAAACGGCGTGTCGGGATCATCTGGCATGGCGATAACGAGGCGACCGAGGGCAAGGCCATGCTCACCTGCGATCCGAACGGTCCCGTCTGCATGATGGTCACCGATATATCGTTTGACCCCCACGCAGGCGAGGTCGCCACCGGGCGGGTCTTCTCAGGGACGCTCCGCCGGGGCACCGAGTGCTACATCATGGGTGCGGCAAAGCGCACAAACCGCCTCGCACAGGTCGGCATCTTCATGGGCGCTGAGCGGATCGAGGTGGACAGCCTGGCCGCCGGCAACATCGCCGCCGTCACAGGCTTAAAGGACGCCATCGTCGGTTCGACCGTCTCGACACTCCAGAACATGACGCCCTTCGAGTCGTTGAAGCACTACTCCGAACCGGTCATGACCGTCGCCGTCGAGGCGAAGAGCATGAAGGATCTCCCGAAGCTCGTCGAGGTTCTCCGCCAGGTCGCAAAGGAGGATCCGACCGTCCAGGTCTCGATCAACGAGGAGACCGGCGAGCACCTGATCAGCGGTATGGGTGAGCTCCACCTTGAGATCATCACGGGCCGTATCAGGCGCGACAAGGGTGTCGAGATCATCACCTCCCCGCCGATCGTCGTCTACCGTGAGACAGTCACGGGCACGGCCGGTCCGGTCGAGGGGAAATCCCCGAACCGTCACAACCGGTTCTATATCGAGCTTGAGCCTATGGATCCGGCGATCGTGAAGCTGATCCAGGAAGGCGAGGTCTCGATGACCCAGCAGGCGCTTGAGCGGCGTGATACCCTCATCGAGGCGGGTATGGATAAAGATGAGGCCCGGAACGTCAGGGCGATCGAGGGGACGAACATGTTCCTCGATATGACAAAGGGTATCCAGTACCTCAACGAGACGATGGAACTGGTTCTCGACGGATGGCGCGAGGCACTGCGCGGGGGGCCGCTCGCCGATGAACTGGTCCAGAACCTCAAGGTGCGGCTCGTGGATGTGAAGCTCCACGAGGATGCTATCCACCGTGGTCCTGCCCAGGTCATCCCGGCGGTCAGGAGCGCCATCAAGGGCGGTATCCTGATGGCCGGCGATTCGCTCCTTGAACCCATCCAGAAGATCCAGATCACGGTCCCGAGCGACCAGATGGGGGCAGCGACGTCACAGATCCAGGGCCGGCGCGGCCAGGTCTTTGATATGCTGAGCGAGGGCGACACGATGACGATCGTCGGCAGGGCGCCGGTCGCCGAACTCTTCGGGTTCGCGGGCGACGTCCGGTCGGCTACCGAGGGTCGTGCGATGTGGAGCACCGAGTTCGCCGGGTTCGAGCTGGTCCCCTCAGGTATCGTGGGCGATGTCGTCAGGGAGATCCGCAAGCGCAAGGGCCTGAAGGAACAGCTCCCGCGACCGGACGACTACCTGGCGTAATTTCAGAGCGAATACCCTCAATTTTTCTTTTTCCCCGTACGATCGGATGGGCTTTCCGGGCACGTGTCGCGGAGTGCTGGCTGGTCCAGGGTTTGATCCATTCCGCGTTCTGTCATGCAGCGGGGTTCCCAGGGATAGATGCGTCGCGAACAAAAGAGAGAGGGGATCCACCAAACCCCTGCTCGGTTACCGCTTTCTCATCACTATGAGCGCTCCGGATATACCGATCGCTGCGAGCGCAATCAACCCGGGGAGGGGAATCTGCGTCCCTGTCGGGGGTACCTCTGTTGCAACACCCGGTGTCATGGCCTCCGTGGGGATCTCTGTCATGGTCTCGACCGGCGATGGCGTGACTGCCGGGGCGGGAGCGAATATGACTATGTGATCCAGGAGACCATCTTTCTCGCTATGCACGGGACGTGCCTGCTACAGGCATTCCACCCGGGATCCGATCGCTGATCCGGCGCCCGGACGTTTACCGGTCAGAACCCGACCTCCTGATGGAGGGGTGCCACCTGGCCGGATCGAGGGATTTACCGGGCATGCGAACCCGGGCCGCCGGCATCTTGTGGGAACGGATGCCAGGGAGTTTACGGAGCCTCGTCCGGCAGGGCATGCGCACCGCCGAGGTTTCAGGGAGGGGAGAACAGGGGAAGAAAGGAGGGGCGGTGCCCGGTCAGGCGCTATAGTAGGTGACCTTCTTCCCCTCTTCGCTGTATTCGCCCCGGTAGGTCTCGATGTTTCGCTTGTATCCGAGTCGGTCCACAAAGCCGATGTCACGGAGCCGTTTGCGAACGCGCATCACGTCAGTCTCGTCCGCCCAGTCCCGGGTGTAGATGTAGATGACCGCACGTTCGTCACGGGAGTCGGGGTTTGGCTTTGCGGTGCTGACTTTTGCTGATATACCGAGCAGTCCGCGCGCTGTCTCATCCCGGACCTTCCTCCACGCCTCATCCGCCCCATCGGGGGGGACAAAGATGAGCCATTTTCCTACCTGCTCGTCGTCAAGACCCCATGAGGCCGGTCCGGGCGCATCCTGGGTGATCCAGTACATCCGGGTTGTCTTTGAAGGGAGGATTCCCTCGCCCTCCAGGATCCCTGCATAGATTGTGTCGATCCCTCCGGGCCGCAGGAGAAGCGCTGCGGCGAGCGGTGGGTAATCCTCCTGGAAATGCTCAAAGATCTCACAGAGATCTGCTTTGAAATCGGTTCCCTGTTCAACACGTTCAAAGAGATGAGGGCCATGGGCACGAAGTTCGCGGTTGAGGAAGACGAGAAAGATCCCGTACGCGACCTCGGCAAGGGACTCTGGATCGATCTCTTCCATACCTATTGATAGCTGCGAGAGCAGTAAAAAAGGATTTGATATATTATCGGCCCAGCTTCCCGGCGACCAGGTCCGCAGCGCGCTCCCCGGAGAGGAGCATCCCGCCAAAAATTGGCCCCATACGGCACTCCCCGGCGACGGCGTTTGCCGCCATACCGGTGACGAAGAGGCCCGGGAAGACCTCCCGTGTGTGGTCGCGGATCTGAGACTCCGCACGCTCGGCCCACATGAAGCCTTCGCCCTTCACGTGGAGGTCCCCACCTTTCCGCTCGACCATCCGGGCGATGGCAGCGTCGTGGCCGGTCGCATCGATGGTGCAGGTGCAGGCCACGGTGAGGGGATCGACGTGCAGTCCGGCCATATCGACCGGCGACCAGTTGATGACGAGGCCTCCGAGTCTGCCATCACCGCGGATCATGACGTCCTCGACAGCGATGAGGTTGAAGAACTCGACGCCGGCATTGCAGGCGGCCGCGGTGAGCTTTGAGACGGCTTCAACAGATTTTGCGACGTAGTAGCCGGGTTCAAACTCCCGGGATGTGACACCGAACTGATCCAGGATCCGCCGTGCCTCGTCCTGGACGACGATCCGGGGAAACATCATGCCGCCGCCCCACATACCGCCGCCGATGCTGAGTTTCTTCTCGATGAGTGCGCATTTGACGCCTCTCTCAGCGAGGAGCGCGGCGCAGACAAGTCCGGAGGGGCCGCCACCGACAACGGCAGCATCCATCTCGAGGTAATCGATGAGCGTCCGGTGCTGCTCCTCGAGAATGGCCCTGCTGATGGTCACTTCGTTGAGTGTCATGTGATCTATAATTATTTCGTCCCGGTCACATAAGGACACTCCCCGGGGGTGCGGGATACCCGGGAGTCGGGTTCCGGGGTATCCACACGGGGAAACGACGACATATGTATTAAGGGGGATCCGCGCCAATACAATTCTATCATGAATTGGACGCGCGACTTCGGTCTCACTATGAGGATGCTGCTGACGTCGTTCCTGCTCCTCATAGTCTACCTGATCTTCCTGGGCATTCTTTACGCCCTCAACGTACCCTTCGGGTTCCTCCTGCTGGTAGCCGCCGGGATGGCGTTCCTCCAGTTCTTCTTCTCCGATAAGCTGGTGCTCTGGAGCACGGGCACCCGGATCGTCGCGGAGGACGAGTACCCTGAGTTACACCGGATGATCGAGCGTCTTGCCACCACCGCCGGCCTCCCGAAGCCGAAGGTGGGGGTGATGCCCTCGCCGGTTCCGAATGCGTTTGCGACCGGGAGAAGTCCCCGGAACGCCGTTGTGGCTGTGACGGACTCGATCATGCGGATACTCACGCCGGAGGAACTGGAGGCGGTGCTCGCCCACGAGATGGCCCACGTGAAGAACCGGGATATGCTGACCCTGACGATGGCGAGTTTCATATCGATGCTCGCCTTCCTGATCATGCGTAACTGGTTCTTTATGGGCCTCTTCGGCGGCGGTGGGGGGAATCGTGATAACAATGCAGGCGCCCTTATCCTGGTCTACATCGTATCGATCCTGGTCTGGGTCGTGAGCACGCTTCTCACCCGTGCGCTCTCCCGCTACCGGGAGTTTGCCGCGGACCGGGGCAGCGCCGCTCTGACGGGCAACCCCCGGGCGCTGATATCGGCGCTCCAGAAGATCAGCGGAAGGATGGACTATGTACCGGCTGAGAAGAAGCGGGAGGTGGAGGGGGCAAACGCCTTCTTCATCATCCCGGCCCTCTCAGGAAACACCCTGATGGAGCTCTTCTCGACGCATCCGCCGCTTGAGAAGCGGGTGGCCGCCCTTGAGGAACTGGAGGCGCGGCGGCGCGGGTACTGATCCCACGCCGGCCCTCCGCCACCCAATATTTAATATCCTGCAGTGTTAACATATTTGGGCAGATCGTGTATTGCATCGATGGTCTAGTGGCATGACTTTGGCCTTCCAAGCCAATAGCCCGGGTTCAATTCCCGGTCGATGCATCAGGGCTCGTGGTCTAGCTGGTTATGACGTCGCCTTCACACGGCGAAGATCGGGCGTTCGAATCGCCCCGAGCCCATTTCTCTTCGTCCGTTTGCAGGATAATAACTAATTCGCGGTGCGTCACCTTTCAGAGTTCAAATATCGCCCTATCAAGCAATCGAGAGGCGTTAATGCCGTTATTCTTCAAATATTCGTGATTGTCCGGGTCGATAGTTACCTTGATCGGTTTCCGTATCCGGCGGATACCGCTTCGTTCTGCGTTTTCTGTCTTGTTCATGGTTTTTTCTCCTGTGCCCACATGTGGGCACACTCACGGGTAAAATGGCCGGCACCCGACATAAGGATGTAGCATCAAAAGAGGGGGGCATGTAAATGTGAACTACCCCGCGCTTCAAGGGTGGGGCTTCCTACGAGTGTACCGGGACTTCAGGAAGTCCCTAGACCTGTTTTTCGTAGATTACCAGACAAATTGCTGATAGCCCGTCCACAAGGCATTCTGTGATAGGAATCGAACCATGATATTGACCGCGCTATTGTGATCGCGATCAAGGACAACTCCACATTCACATACCGTTTCCCCGTTTCCAGAGTGGCATGTCATGCACTGCTCCACATCCACAACAGGTTCTGGTAGTATATTGCTCACCGATTTTTATTA
>JAAZID010000048.1 GCA_012510295.1 Methanomicrobiales archaeon
AGATCGATATCGACCCCCGCTTCACGGTAGGTATGTTCAGTCATCAGAGTTCTCCGAGAGATGGAATTCGTCGTGTAACACCTGTAAGGCACGTTTGCCGTCTCCACCCTTCACGACAAACGAAACGTTCACCTCGCTTGAACCCTGCGAGATCATCATGACGTTGATCCCGGCCTGGCCGAGCGCCGAGAAGATCCGCCCCCCCGTCCCGGGGGTTCCGGCCATACCGGCGCCGACGACGGCGACCGCGGCGACGTCCCGGTCATAGGTGACCTCGCGCACGATCCCCTGCTTCACGATCGGTGTGAGGGCACACATGGCGGCATCCTGGTGGGATTCGTCGATGATGATCGATATATTCGCCTCAGAAGAGCCCTGAGATATCATCATGACGTTCACCTCCCGCTCCGCGAGCGCCTCAAAGATCGTCCGCGCGACGCCGGGCCGGCCGATCATCTGCGCGCCGTTGATGTTGACCAGGGCTACCTTCGCGATCAGGGCGATGGCCTTGACCACTCGTTTCTCCATGTGCTCCCGGCGGAGGATGATCGTTCCCGGGCACTCGGGCTTGAAGGTATTCCGGACCCGGATCGGTATATCCTTCTGCATGGCAGGTTCGACCGAACGCGGATGGAGCACCCTGGCGCCGAAGTATGAGAGCTCCATCACCTCGAGGTAGGATATATCGTCGAGCACCCGGGCATCCGTGACGATCCGGGGGTCTGACGTCATCACCCCATCAACGTCGGTCCAGATCCAGACCTCGTCGGCATCGATGCCGGCGCCGATGATGGCGGCCGAGTAGTCGGAACCGCTCCGCCCGAGCGTTGTGGTCACACCCTGCTCGGTCGCCCCCACAAAGCCCATGATCACCGGGACTGACCCGGTGAGGAGCGGCACGACGCGACTCCTGATGCTCGATTCGCTCGCCGGGAGGGCGCGGGCATCCCCGTGGTTCGCCGTCGTTATGATCCCGGCCTCGGCGCCGTCGAGGGCGACTGAAGATATACCGCGCTGGCGGAGAGCCGCGCTCACGATCGGGGCCGAGAGCCTCTCTCCGAAGGATACGATATAGTCGCGGGACCGGGGAGTCAGTTCCTTTAAGGTATAGACCGCAGTGAGGATGTTTTGCAACCGGTTGAGCCGGTCATCTATGTCCGCCGCCACCTCCTCGACGTGATCCGGGGCGACCTCGGCGAGGAGCCGGGTGTGCCGGGTCCGTAACGCCTGGAGGAATGTCCCGACAGGGGGCTGTTTCTTGCTCGTTGCGACCTCATCAGCCATCGCTATGATCTGGTCGGTAACCCCGGAGCACGCCGATACAACCAGCGCAACCTCATCACCCGCCGCATGGTGCGGTTCTACGATATCAGCGACCCGTCGGATACAATCCGCTTCTCCGACGGAAGTGCCGCCAAATTTCATTAAAAGCCTCATTCTGGCCCACTCGTCCCCTACAATTCCTTTATGGTATTATACAACGCACTGACTAATAAGATGCTTGTAGACGAGATTGTGGACGCTCACGTGCTGGTTATCGGGAGCGGTGGCGCCGGGGTGCGGGCTGCCATCGAGGCTTCCCGGTACGGCAGCGTGGTCCTGGCCTCCAAGACCATCGCCGGCAAAGGCGGATGTACGACGATGGCAGAAGGCGGCTTCAACGCCGTTCTGCGGGACCTGGATTCTATCGAGGTCCATCGTGAAGATACGCTCTCGGGCGGGGCGTACCTGAACGACCCGGCCCTGGTGGATGTGCTCGTCCGCGAGGCGCCGGAGCGACTGAGAGATCTCGTCCGATGGGGTGCGGTCTTTGACGTCACCGATGATCGAGAGGTGGCACAGCGGCCGTTTGGCGGACAGCGGTTCCCGAGAACCTGCTACGCCGGGGACCGGACCGGCCACGAGATGATGATGACCCTCCTCGACCGGCTCGATGCGACCGACACACAGGTCTATAACGAGGTTACAGCCGTCGATCTCGCGAAAGATGAAAACGGCGCGGTCGCCGGTGCGATAGCACTCGACCGGGATGGGGAGGTCATCCTCTTTCAGTCGGATGCCACGGTGCTTGCGACCGGCGGGGGGACACAGTGCTACGATATATCCACGAACTCGGCCGCCGGGACGGGCGACGGGTTTGCCATGGCCTACCGGGCGGGAGCGGAACTGATCGATATGGAGATGGTCCAGTTCCACCCCACGGGCGCGGTCTACCCCTACGACGCCCGCGGGCGTCTGGTGACCGAGGCGGTCAGGGGAGAGGGGGGTCTCCTCATAAACGCGCAGCAGGAGCGGTTCATGGGGCGCTACGACCCTGAGAGGATGGAACTTTCCACCCGGGATGTCGTGGCCCGGGCGATCGCGACCGAGGTGCTGGAGGGGCGGGGGACGAAGCACGGCGGTGTCTACCTCGACGTGACCCACCTCCCGGCGGAGCGGATCGAGAGCAGGCTCCCGGTGATGCTCGAACAGTTCCTCGCCTTCGGCGTGGATATCCGGAAAGAACCGATGGAGGTTGCACCGACCGCGCACCACATCATGGGCGGCCTCCGGATCACCCCGGAGTGCCGGACAACCGTCCCGGGGCTCTTCGCCTGCGGGGAGGTGACCGGCGGGGTTCACGGCGCAAACCGCCTCGGCGGAAACGCGCTTGCCGATACCCAGGTCTTCGGGAAGCGGGCGGGAGAGTTCGCCGGGAAGTCGCCGGAGCGGAGCGGTCAGGTCGACGAGGCCTGGATCGAGGCGGAACTCCGTATGCTCGATGACTTCTTCGAAGGGGCGATAAGCCCTGCGATGGTCAGGAAAGACCTGAAACTCACTATGTGGAACCAGGCCGGGATATTCCGGAATTCACCGGACCTCGCAACAGCGCTTACGAGTGTCAGGAGGCTTGCCGACCGACGGCTCTTTGCAGCCTCAACCGCGAACATACCGGAGTGCTGCACGGTCAGGAACATGTGCATCACGGCATCCCTGATCGTCAGGTGCGCCCTGCTCCGGCCCGAGAACCGGGGTGCTCACGTGAAGAACGACATAGATATCGTCACCTGGGAGCCGGGGAAGTCGCCGTTCGGGCACACCTACGTCTCGCTTACGCGGGAGGGGATCGAAGGGCGGGGGGTGACGGCATGAAAGAGATCACGCTCAGGGTCTCGCGTTACGATCCTCTGGTGGATGCCGGACCCCACTTCGAGGAGTACACAGTCCAGGTCAACGAGGGTGCCCGGGTGCTCCACGCCCTCCACGCGGTCCACGACGACCACGATCCATCGCTCGCATACCGCTACTGTTGCGGGTCGGGGCAGTGCGGGAGCTGCGCCGTCAGGGTGAACGGGACACCCGTCCTCGCCTGTATGGAGGAGGCCCGCGACGGCATGACCGTCGAGCCGCTGGATCTCCCGGTCTTAAAGGACCTGACGGTTGATATGGGGCCGGTGATAGCAAAGATAGCCCGGATATGCCCGGCACCTGGCGCAGAACTCCCGACGAAGGAGGAGATCGAGGCTATCAAGCCCCTCAGGGACTGCATCGAGTGCCTCTCCTGTGTCTCGGCCTGCCCGGCGCTCCAGGTGACGGAGTTTGCCGGGCCGACGGTGCTCCGGCAGGAGATGCGGCTTGCCCTCGACCCCAGGGACTCGGTGGACCGGATCGATGATGCCATTGAGAAGGGGCTCTTTTACTGCACGACATGCAGGCGGTGCCTGGAGGTCTGCCCGAAGGAGATCAATATCCCCGGAAAAGCTATCGAGAAGCTCCGCGAGATCGCGAACCGGCGCGGTCTGACCCTGCCCCGCCACCAGGAGGTGGCGCAGCTCGTGCAGGATACCGGCCGGAGCGTGGCGTGGACCCAGACGACGTTCCTCGAACAGGTGCCGGAGGTGATCGAGCCGGATGGTCCCGTCCGCGGTGAGGTCGGGTTCTTCGTCGGGTGTATGTTCAA
>JAAZID010000330.1 GCA_012510295.1 Methanomicrobiales archaeon
CCGCCCACCTCATCGGATTAATGCTAGAGAGACCCATCAGTATACACAAAGATCGGGAGAGAGCATGAGCAAAGCAATCGTTACCGTCGTCGGGAAAGACACCGTGGGGATCATCGCGAAGGTCTGCACATACCTCGCCGAGAACCAGGTCAACGTCGAGGACATCTCACAGACGATCGTGCAGGACTACTTCAACATGATGATGATCATCGATACCAGCAGATCCAAAAAGCCGTATGCCGGGATAGTGACCGATCTCGATGAACTCGGAGATGTGATCGGCGTCAAGATCCGGTGCCAGCGCGAGGATATCTTCACCAGAATGCACCGTATTTGAGGAGTTTGCATGATCAATATCTTCGAGGTAAACGAGACGAACAAGATGATCGAGCAGGAGAAGCTCGATGTCCGGACCATCACGCTCGGTATCAGCCTCCTCGACTGCTGCGACTCCGATCTCGACACCCTGAAACAGAATATCTACGATAAGATCACCGGCCTCGCAAAGGATCTCGTCTCGACCGGGAGGGAGATCGAACTCGAGTACGGGATCCCGATCGTGAACACGCGGATATCTGTAACCCCCATAGCACTCATCGCCGGGCGGGCCTGCACATCCCCGGAAGACTTTGTAGAAGTCGCAGAGACACTCGATCGGGCCGCGCAGGACACGGGCGTCAACTTCCTCGGGGGATACTCTGCCATCGTCTCAAAGGGGATGACCTCGACCGACGAAGCCCTCATACGCTCGATCCCGGCAGCCCTCGCCGCGACAGAGAGGGTCTGCAGCTCGGTGAACGTCGGCTCGACGAAGACCGGGATCAACATGGATGCCGTGAAACTGATGGGGGAGATTGTGCGAAAGACCGCCGAGGCGACAAAAGATACAAACTCTCTCGGTTGTGCGAAGCTCGTCGTCCTCTGTAACGCCCCCGACGATAACCCCTTCATGGCCGGGGCGTTTCACGGGGTCTCTGAGGCCGATGCGGTCATAAACGTCGGCGTGAGCGGACCCGGGGTCATCAAACACGCACTCGAAGGGGTCCGGGGGGAGAACTTCGAGGTTCTCTGCGAGACGGTCAAGAGGACGGCCTTCAAGGTCACCCGCGCGGGGCAGCTCGTCGCCCAGGAGGCCTCGGGGAGGCTCGGGATCCCGTTTGGTATCGTGGACCTCTCCCTCGCCCCCACACCCTCCATCGGGGATAGCGTCGCCGGCATCCTTGAGGAGATGGGGCTTGAATCGGTCGGCGCACCGGGGACGACGGCCGCTCTCGCTCTCCTGAATGATCAGGTAAAGAAGGGGGGGATCATGGCGAGCTCGTTTGTCGGCGGACTCTCGGGCGCGTTCATACCGGTCAGCGAGGACCAGGGGATGATCGATGCGGTGGTGCGCGGCGCCCTCACCATCGAGAAACTCGAGGCGATGACCTGCGTATGCTCGGTCGGCCTCGACATGATCGCGGTCCCGGGCGACACCCCCGCCTCGACCATATCCGGCATCATCGCGGACGAAGCGGCCATCGGGATGATCAACAATAAAACAACCGCCGTCCGGCTGATCCCGGTGGTAGGAAAGGACGTCGGTGATACCGTCGAGTTCGGCGGGCTGCTCGGGCATGCGCCGGTCCAGGCCGTAAACCGATTCAGTTGCGCCGACTTCACCAACCGCGGTGGCCGGATCCCGGCGCCGATTCACAGCTTCAAGAACTGATGCCAGCGGGCTCTCACCCTTTTTTCAGATCCCGGCGACCCGGGGCTCGCCTCAGGCCCCGGAGAGCGCCGATGCAATTTCCCGGCCACAACGGTACGCC
>JAAZID010000331.1 GCA_012510295.1 Methanomicrobiales archaeon
CCGCTCCGGCCGGTCCGCCCCTTTCGCTGGATGCTCCGGATCTCTGAAGGGACAGCCTCATAAAAGATCACCATATCGGTCGATGGGACGTCAAGCCCCTCCTCACCCACCGATGTCGCGATCAGGCACCGGAATTCACCGCTCCGGAACCGGGAGAGGATCTCGATCTGCTCTTTTTGCGTGAGCCCGCGCTCCGCATCCCGGGAGGCCTGGCCGACGAACCGCTCACAGGCGATACCGCACTCTGAAAACGCATCGACAAGCGTCTGGACGGTATCGCGGTAGGTGGCAAAGACGATGATCCGGCTCTCCGGGTGGGCTGCAAGTTGCGCCTGCACCAGTTCGCAGGCGATAGCAACCTTGGGGTGGAGCTCCTTACTCCAGCGGCTCATCTCCTCGACGAGACCCAGGTAGATGGGATCGTTCGTCAGGCGCTTGCTCGCCTTGCTCCCCGTAGATGACGCACCTTCGGCGCTGAGGCGATCCAGGTAGAGTTTGAGCGCCTCGCTCCCCTGGGTCTCGGTGAGCGATATCGCGTGGCGGAGTTTCATGCACTCGGCGTGCAGGGATGCTGCCGTGAAGCCGGTAGGATCCCGCGACTGTATGCGCTGCTGGATCTGGGCATTTAACAGATTGAGAGACTTTATAGAGAGTTTATCCGGTTTTGGCACCTGGAAATCGAGCTTCGCGAGCATGGCGAGTCTTGACTCAACGAGCCTCCGGAGGGAGAGGAGTGCTGCCTGCAGCTCCTCGGGCAGGTAGACATCGATGTACTGGATCTCGCGCTCATGGATGTAGGGGCGGACATCCTCATCGGTCTCCACCCGTGTCTCGACGGCCGCGATATGGAGGTTGTTGCAGACATCCTGCACCTTCTCCAGGTCGCCCCCGGGAGAAGCGGTCATCGCGAGCAGCAGGGGGTCTTTCGCTGTCGTGCAGTAGTGCCCGGCGATGAAGACGTATGCGTAGTTTCCCACCGCCCGATGGCACTCGTCCACGACAAGCAGAACGACGTCGCTGAGGCTGTACCTCCCGGCAAGGCAGTCGTTCTTGATCACCTGCGGGGTGGCAAAACAGATCCGGCATGCTTCCCAGGCCTCCACCCGCTTATCGGGCGGGGTATCGCCGGTGAACATGATGAAATCGGACTCCTCTGGCTCAGACCCTTCCTCAAAGAGCAGGAACTGTTTAAAAAAACGGAGGTGCTGCTCGACCAGGGGCTTTGTCGGCGCGAGCATGAGCACCTTCCCCGGGTGTGAGCGGAGGCGAGATGCCGCGACAAGGAGCGCGACGGCCGTCTTCCCGAGCCCCGTCGGGAGGACGACCATCGTGTTCGCATCGAGCGCCCGGAGCGTTATGGCGAGCTGATACCGCCTCTCCTCGATACTCTCCGGCCGGATCAGCGGATGGGTGACGTAGTTCATACACGGCTGAGTTCAGCGAACAGGATCTCACCGCGGATGAGGTCGGGAATGATCTGGCGCAACCGCCCCATCGGCACACGGACCTGCTCTGTGCTGTCGCGATCCCTGATGGTGACTGTGTTGTCCTCAAGTGTGTCGTAGTCAACGGTTACGGCGTAGGGTGTCCCGATCTCGTCCTGCCTCCGGTAACGCCGGCCTATGGCGCCGGAGTCATCGTACTGGGCGAGGATGCGATGTCGGGTGAGTTTTCTTGTGATCTCCTGCGCGATCTCATCGAGGCTGTCGCGGTTCATCAGTGGGAAGACGGCGACCTGGACCGGCGCCACCGCCGCCGGGAGGCGGAGCACCCGCCGGATCTCACCGTCCACCTCGTCCTCGGCGTAGCTGTGCTCCAGGGCAACGTATATCATCCGGTCGACGCCGTACGAGGGTTCTATGACGTGGGGCATCACTTCCTCGCCACGGATCTCTTCCTCCCCTTCCCGGATCTGGTAGAGGTCTGCGGGGATGAAGTAGTCCTCGCCGTCGACCGTGACCCGTGCGCCGTCCTCGCCGGGATTTGATGCGGCCAGTGCGTCCGCGATGGCTTTTGCCTTGCCACGGAACCGGGGACCGAGCACCCCCATGTTCGCTACGATCTGCCGTCGCCTGACCAGTTTCGGCTCGTCGTAGGGTATAAAGACCGTCATCGAGTCCCCGGAGTGGCCGGCATGCGAGCGCAGGTCGTAGTCGGTGCGATCGGCGATCCCGACGATCTCCACCCACCCGAAACGGTCAGAGTAAACCTCGGCGTCCCAGCAGTCGACCGCATAGTGTGCCCGCTCATCGGGGAGGTGCTGGCGGAACCGGAGTTTCGTCGGATCCACGCCGATGGCGACCAGGATCTGGTGGGTGAGCGCGACGTAGTAGGCGACGTACTCGTTTACGATCACCCCTTCATCCACCGCTACGCGCATCGTAGCTGTGAGGGGTTCCCGGTCATCCTGTTGCCGGTCGATGGTGAGGAGGGGTA
>JAAZID010000332.1 GCA_012510295.1 Methanomicrobiales archaeon
AAGTACCTATACAATTTGACAATATGGTATTAAAAGCCTACTTACCCCAGAAAGGATCCTCCCGGCGCTTGAAGGTGGTGAACTCCTCAAGGATCTCCTGCATGCTCGGATTTAAGAGATTAACCATCTCCCGCTCGATCACCTTCACGTGCCGCTCCGGGATATCCACGTAGAGGTCATCGCCGACGTTGATCTGGCGCCCGACGGTCGGCCCCTCGATCGAGATCGCTACCTCCTTGCCCGCATCCACCTCATGGACCGTCTCGCCCTTCTCCTGTATCTGCTTGAGGCGGCCTACCCTCCGGCCGTCGGGGAGGAGGAGGAGATCGACGCCGCTCTGGAGTTTCCCGCCGAGAACCCGAACACCGACCACCGCGGGGTTGCTCTGCCGGAAGACGCAGTCAGGGAGGATCCGGATCTTTGCCGGCATGATCAGTTTCTCAAACCGTTGCCGTTCGAGTTCCTGCTTCTTTGTATCCCGCCACTCCACGTAGTCATCGATGAGCTGGTAGATGACCCCGCCCTCGAATATGCTGACGTGTGATGCCGCGGTGTCAGCCAGGGTGTCGATCGCGTCGGGCAGGATCGGGGTGTTGAAGGCGAGGATAACGCTGTAGAGGGGATCCTTGATCGTCCCGGTCTCGATGACGTCGTGGCGGGTGACCGGTCCGACGGCGGCCCGCATGACCGGAATCTGGTGCCCCTCAAGTTCCTTTGAGAGGGCTTCGAGGGCGCCGATAGTATCGGCCTTTATGATGACCCCGAGGTCGGAGAGGGTTACCTGGATATCCTGGACTTCGTGACGGACCTGTTCGAAGACCTCGTCGCGGTTGGAACCCCTGACGACCCGCAGGGGTGAACCCGCTATGACGCCGTCGAGTCTCGGGGCGGCGACCTTGATACCCGCAGCGGCGGCTGCGGATTTGACCCGGTCGAACCGCTCCTCGATAAGGATCTCCTTCATGGGCCGCGGCTTTAAGAGGGAGCGCACCTTCGTCTCGATGATCTCCTCGTTTCCCGCGACAACGATCTCATCCCCGACCGCAAGGGTTCCGTCGTAGAGGATCACGTCGAGCGTCATACCGAGTCCCCGCTCCTCCTTCACCTCGAGCACGGTACCGGCGCCGGGGCCGTCGGCGCTGACCTTGAGGTTCTCGGTCATGTAGCGCTGGGCAAGCCCGATCAGCACCATGAGGATGTCGGGGACTCCCTCACCGGTGAGGGCGCTCGTCGGCACGATACAGATGTTCCGCGCGAAATCGCTGACCCGGTCGAACCGCTCGGAGTTGAACCCGAGATCGGAGAGTTTGCCGACGAGCTCATAGACCTTCGTCTCGAGGATGCCCTGGACACGCTCATTTTGCTGTGCAAACGTCTGGTTGAACGGCTGATCCTTCTGGACGCGCCAGCCGTGGATGCGGTCGACTTTGTTTGCTGCGATGACAAACGGCGTCTTGTAGTTGCGCAGGATCTGGAGCGCCTCGATCGTCTGCGGGCGGAAACCCTCGTTTATGTCCACCACAACGATCGCCATATCGGCGAGCGCTCCGCCGCGCGCACGGAGGGTGGTGAAAGCATGGTGACCCGGTGTATCGATGAAGAGAAGACCCGGGACATTGACACTGATCTTGCTCAGGGCCCCGCTCATGCGGGTGATCGCATCGATGGGGACGAGTGTGGCGCCGATATGCTGCGTGATCGCGCCTTCCTCGGTCGATACCACGGATGAGCCCCGGATCTTATCCAGGAGTGACGTCTTACCGTGGTCCACGTGACCCATCACGCAGACGATGGGGGT
>JAAZID010000333.1 GCA_012510295.1 Methanomicrobiales archaeon
GAGTCAGTCTCTCCGTTTTCGGAAATTAATCAGAACCCAGTACTTCGCTAAATTCTCCTCCTCTCTCATTTTATTCAACGTATCTCCACCCATTTTCTCGCTAACCTGATCAGCATGGAGGAGAATGTAGGCATGCCGGATTGTAGGGGCACTGAATTTTCCGCGACGGACAAAGCCCTCAAGGTAGGAGCGCTGGTCGGCGGTAAGCTGAACGTCATACTTACTTTTCCCCATGAAGACTATACTGGAGCGAATAAAATATAATTATCGCTATAAAAATAAGGGGCGAGGGGTAGTAGGTTGCAATGCAGGTGCCCCATCTTCACCTGATATCCATTCGCATGAACTTCACGTAGGTTGCGCCGAAGAAGACCGCCGGGAAGACGATGAGCGCGGCGATGTTCATCCAGACCTGACCAAGGGCGTCGGCAAGCCCGCCGCCGGGTTCCACCTGTAGCGCTCCATAGGCCGTGTACATCGTCGAGGATCCGGGGTTCGTCACCGCCATTGAGACCACCATGTAGTTCATCTGCGGCGAGAGAATGCTGGAAACGTCGCTAATGAACCGTCGCTTCTCAGTGTAGGCCTTTCTCGCCTCTTCATAATCTCTCCACGCCGGATCGGTCTCACGGGGGTCGTCGCTAGCGGTAATGTATCCCCCACCGGAACTCTGTGCCGGGGTCGGCATCGGGGCCACCATCTCCGGCGGCTCGGGCGGGTCGCCGGAGAACACATCTGCGGCCATCGTCCCGAGTATGGGGAGGAGCGTGGAGACGACGGCGAAGATCACCAGGGTATAGATCAGCGCGCTCCCGCTCTCTTTTGCCACCGTCGACATCGTGATGGCGACGGCGAAGTAGGCGAGCAGGAACCCGAGCGAGGCCGCCCCGAAGATCAGGATAGCGGCGAACTCGTCCAGCGTCGGGACGACCGAGAAGACGAGCAGCATGGCAAGCGAGACGGCAAGTGCGAGCGCCATAGCGAACCCGAGCGCGCCGACACCCCCGAGCACCTTGCCGTTGATGATCTCGTCCCGGTAGACCGGGTGGGAGAGGAGCGACTTCAAGGACCGTGACTCTTTCTCCTTTGAGACCAGGTCAAACCCGATGGCGAGAGCAAGGATGCTGCCGAGGGCCGACATGTAACTCATCATGAACAGGAAGACGAGCATTATCGAGGGTTTCTCGGGCATCCAGCCCGGGTAAGGCCCCTCGATCTCCGTCGTCATCTGCTGGAGCTGCTCGTTATACGTATCCAGCTGGGCGTTGTATACTTCAATGCCTTCGTGGATGCTGACTGCGGATATCACCAGGAACAGGGCCAGGACGATGATGAACCGCCTGCTGGTGATGTGGTCGGAGAACTCTTTTCGTGCTACGTTGAGCACTCGATCGAACGCCATGCTTCACCTTCGGTAGACCGCCATGAAGACGTCCTCAATATCCGGTTCTTCGATGCGCATCTCCCGGACGTGAAGCCCTTGCGAAAAGAGGGTCTCCGCGAGCCGGTCGCGGATGTCGGCTTTCGCCCGGACGATCGCCCGCGTCCCGTTTCGTTCGATGTCGATGATCGCCGGGTCTTCGAGATCCGGCAGGTGTTCCCGGGTCTCGACGACGATCCTGACGGCGTCGCCGTCCGAGGGGGCGAGCGTTCGGGCGACCCCGTCAAGCGTCCCCTGCGCGACGAGTTTCCCCTTCGCGAGGAGCCCGACGGTCCGGCAGACCGCCCGGACCTCGGAGAGGATGTGGGAGGAGACGAAGACCGTCTTTCCCTCGCCGGCGAGGCGTTCGACGAGATCCCGGTACTCTCGGGCGCCTTCGGGGTCGAGGTTCGCCGTCGGCTCGTCAAGGAAGAGCACCTTGGGGTCGTTGATCATTGCCTGGGCGAGGCCGAGCCGCTGCTTCATCCCGCGGGAGTACTCCCCGGCCTTCTGGGTGACGCCATCGAGGTGGACGAGTTCAAGCATTTCGGCGATCCGCTCCTTGCGCTCCTTCGCGGTCGTCCCGTAGAACCGGGCGAAGTAGCCCAGGTTCTGCTCACCGGTCATGTTCCCGTAGAATCCGACGTCCTCGGGGAGGTAGCCGATGATCTCCTTCACCTTCAGCGGGTCTTTGGCGACCTCGATCCCGTCGACCAGGCACCGGCCGCCGGTGGGCTCGATCATGCCGGTGAGCATCAGGATCGTCGTGCTCTTCCCCGCTCCGTTCGGGCCGAGGAAGCCGAATACTTCGCCCTCCTCGACCTCGAGATCCAGGCCGTCGACGGCTGTCTTTCCATTGTATACCTTCGTGAGGTTCTCTGTTCGGATCATTTACTACTCCTGCTCATCCGCCTGCATGCCGCCCCGGGGAACTTCACCGCCATATTCCGCATCCAGAGCATACATCGACCCTTTCTCCGCGATCAGGATTTTATGGTTCTGCCGCTCCCAGAGGATCGTAACGCCGTACAGAACCCAGGCTATGAGGCTCAAGGCCAGCGTGAACCTGACGATCCAGCCGGGCATACCACTCAGGACGAAAAATGCCATAAAGGCGACGAGAATAACGGCGGCCGCCGGCACGCTCAGGCGCCGGATGGTGCGTTGCCTTCCGGTCATGTTGGCCTTGATGAACTCACCGGCGGCAACCCGTGCATACTGCCTCTGGTAGACGAGCAGGAAGCCGATGAGCGCTCCCACCCCGATGCCAAAGCCCGTCCATACGGTCGGGTATCCCGGAGCATCCTCGATCAGGAGAAAGGCTGCCGTTGCCGCCGCCAGGAAGGCTATCGCTGTAACCAGTGCCTGGTTGTGGTAGCGGTTCCACCACCCGGGTCCGGTCCGGGGGAGTCCGTCTTGCCTTCCCGGTGCCGCGGTCGTTCCCGCCCGCACCGGCAGGTCCGGCCGTATCGACCCCGTCATGGGGCACCAGCCGAGATACGCCCGTATCGTCTCCATGAGAGACATCATACCATCTCCTGGAGTTTCGCAAAGAGTTCGTCGGCCATACGGGTCGGATCATCGGTCTTTTCAAGCGCAATCCCCAGTTCGTCCGCGTAGCCCCAGAGGAGCTCGATGCATTGGGCGTACCGCTGGCATGCGCCGCAGTCGCCCTCGTGCTCGTACCAGACCTGCACCCCGCGGCCGGCTGATACAAAGACGACGGCAGCGGCATCGAAGGGAACGGAGCGCCCGAAGAGAACACCTTTCTCTGCGTTCAGGCGCTCGATATCGATCTGGTTCGCCTGCGCCATCTCGATCAGCGTCTCCTCGACCTTCCTGTCCATGGCAAGCAGTGCCTTCGAGACCGCCTGGCGGGATATGCGGAAGTGGTCTGCGATCTGGATGTTGGGGAGGCCGCTACGACGGAGGTTCCAGAACGCGAACTGCCTGTCGTTCAGGGGGAGTGACATACGTCAACGTTAATTGGTTGACATTATATATTTTACGATTTGTTTGCTGTGTTGCATAAATATTGAAAATCGTTGTTGCTTCATCCAATTGCCTATTTGAGACCTATAAGCCCCCATTGGGAGATCCTGTAAAGGAGCAGTGGCTATGCTCCTTCTGGACATTGAGATGTTATGCTGCTGTTTTCACTATCCGCTGATGAGAATTATGCAACACAGCAAACAAACCAACTGTGTGCATTTACGGTACTGCGACGATAGCGAAGTTGTTATATTCCGCCTCCCCGAACACTTCCCCCATGGAGCCGGTCGATATCGTCCTGACAAAGGATACGTTCGAGGTTCTCGCGTCCGAGACCCGGCTCACGATCTTAAAA
>JAAZID010000334.1 GCA_012510295.1 Methanomicrobiales archaeon
ATCACCCTCCGGGAGAACACCGAGTGGGTCGAGACGGTCGAGGCCGGGTGGAATGTGCTTGTGGGGGCGAGAAGGGGGGAGATTGTTGATGCTATCAAACACTTCTTGCCTGAGGGGCAGCAGGAAGTAGTGTTTGGTGAGGGGAACGCCAGTGCCCTGATCAGAGAGGCACTCACCGGGTTTCTGGGCGGCTGAGCCAGGTAAGGTTTTATGGCACCCGGGCCGGAGATCCTGTTTCTTACAAGCAGCCTCTCTTCTTTTGTTGAGAAAGACCTGCAGGTGCTCAAGGGACACTACCCGGTCAGGGAGATCATCACCGGGGCTAAACCGGCCGGGAGCCTGGTGCAGAGGTTATCTCTTGGCCTTTCAATCTTTTTTGGGGTTTTCAGGACCGATATAGCGTTTTCATGGTTTGCCCACAACCATTCCTACCTTGCAGTCATGGCATCAAGACTTCTCGGGAAGAGGTCGGTGGCTGTAGTAGGGGGCTATGAGGTGGCGAATGAGCCAGATATCGGGTATGGTGCCATTCTGGATCCAGAGCTGGCCGGGCGAGTGCGCTACATCATAGAGAATGCCGACTGTATCCTTGCAGTCTCTGAATTCAGCAGGAAGGAGATCCTCGCTGTCGCCGAGCCCCGCCGGCTTGAGACAGTCTACAACGGTATCGATACCGATGTATTTTCACCCCGGGGCCGGAAGGAGGAGGTTGTCCTCACTGTATGCGTCATCAGCGCGGCAAACGTCAGGGTAAAAGGGCTCGATACCTTCATTGAGGCAGCCCGGTATCTTCCGGAAGTTCGGTTTGTCCTCCTCGGGAGGGTTATTGACGATGCATTTGAGACCCTGAATCAGGATGTCCCATCAAACCTTGAAATTATCACGTCCCCCTCACAGGATGAGATCCTGCAGTGGTACCGCCGCGCGAAGGTTTACTGCCAGCTCTCCTACCGGGAGTCCTTCGGGGTGGCGCTCGCAGAGGCGATGTCCTGTGAGTGCATCCCTGTGGTGACAGACAGGGGCGCACTCCCGGAGGTGGTGGGCGATCTGGGGTTTGTGGTGCCGTATGGGGATACCCAGGCGACCGTAGATGCCATCTCAAAAGCACTCACTTCAGACGGCGAGTCTGTCGCACGGGAGAGGGTATGTGAGGCCTTCTCTATGGAGCGGCGGGCTGAGAAGCTCCACCAGATTATCGCGTCGTTACAATCGTGACCGGGAACAATTCAACAGGCATCCGGAGACGATCTGTAAATAAGGGCGTAAGTGCACTACCTGCACAGGAGGAGGTTCATGGATCTCCTTTAAGAGGGGATGGTCATCCATGGCAAACTATAAAAGTCTCTCCATATAACGAGGGGCGTTCAGCTCCTCTCGTTCGCACCAGGGCAGGGGTGCATGAACCCCTGACCTATGCGCATCTGCATGCTCACCACGACCCATCGACCCCGCGACGGCCGGATTTTCGAGAAAGAAGCAAAGAGCCTTGCAAAGGAGCACGATGTTACGGTCATTGCCCCCTCGGATGCCGGAGATACCGGGGAGGAGGGCGTGCGGATCATCACTGTTCCAAAGCCGGCATCACCCCTCCTCCACGGGGTGACGCTCTGGCGGGTGCTCCGGGCATGCCGGGGCGAGGAGTGTGACGTCATCCACTGCCACGAGCCGGACGCGCTCCTGCTCGCGCGGTTTGTCGACGCGAAGATTGCAGTCAGTGAGAGCGTCGCCGGGCGATTTCGGGGGGGTAGGGCGGAACCTGTAATCATATCAAATTACTCGGTCGCCGGCCTGGCACCGCCGGACCCGGGGGTAAGGGAGAGATATGGTGTGGTCTACATGGCCGGAAACATGCAGATGTTCCATGGGGTCCGGGAGTGCATCCAGGCGATATCAAGGGTTAGGGTGAAGTTCCCCTACGTCTCTCTGACACTTATTGGGGGCATCCGCGCGGATATCGGTGCGATCATGGCGAAGACCAATCCGCGGCCGGAGATCACGATGACCGGCTATCTCCCCTACCGGGAGATGTACGAGGCCCTGCGCGCGGGGAGTGTAGGTCTCCTTGTCTTCCAGCCGGCATACCACAATGCCTACATCGGCCTCCCGAACAAGCTCTTCGATTACATGCTCTGCGGCCTCCCCGTCGTTGCGAGCGACTTTCCTGAGATCAGGAAGGTGGTCACTGATGCGGGGTGCGGGATTCTCGTCGATCCGACGAGTCCGGACGCGATCGCGGAGGCTGTTATCTACCTGATGGAGCACCCGGAGGAGGCGCAGAGGATGGGGGAGAGCGGGCAGAGGGCGGTTCTTGAGAGGTATAACTGGGGGAGGATGGAGGAGAGGTTGCTGGATCTGTACCAGTCCCTGAACGATTCAGGGATGGCTTGAAGATCCGGTGGGGATGGGCGTAACAATCTCTTCTGCTACTCTGCCCAATCCGTGGTATTCTCGGATCGTCGCATCGTAGACCCGGAGGATATCTCCGGCTACCCTCTCCCACGAAAACTTCTCCGCGAACTGGAGGATCTCCTCAGAATTCCAGTCCTTCTGCAGCCCGATCCCGATCTTTGCTGCAAGATCCTCTTCATCTCCCGGCCGGCAGAACAACCCGTGTTTATCGGAGGTGATGACCTCCCTGCTTCCGGGAGTATTCGTTGCAATGACGGGTTTCCCGCAGGCCATGGCCTCAATC
>JAAZID010000335.1 GCA_012510295.1 Methanomicrobiales archaeon
ATGGAACCGGCGGCAGCATGCTATTTTATATACATTGCTTGACGGTATACTGTCCCGAAGAAACAGGGGATCCCCGCTCGCTGGATCAGCCACCACATCGGGTGGAATGCAAGGAGCATAACGCCGCCTGCGGCCTGAGGAGCGAACGACCGGGGTAAGTGAGGAAGATGGCTGGAAAAAGTATCGGTCGGGGATCCATTGAACAAGAGAAAAACTCATCAGGAGAACGTGACATGATACGCCTGGGAGAGAGGATCTGTGGCAGAGGATCCTTCACTGCAAAGGCTCTCAGCATCCTCCCCTCCTACAGTACCTATAGGAAAACCTACACCCTTCTCCAGGCCTCCCGATGGTGGAGCCGGGAGGAACTTTTAGCCTACCAGACAGAGGCGCTCTCGCGCCTGCTCAACCATGCCTACACAAACGTCCCCTACTACCGCCGGATCTTCGATGACCGGGGGCTCGTACCAGAAGACATCCAGACCCCGGCAGACCTCCGGCTCCTCCCGATCCTGACCCGGGAGGATCTGCAGACACACCTCCCCGATCTCAAGGCAAGAAACTACCCGGATGCTGCCTTTGAGTATGTCACCACCGGCGGATCCACCGGGATCCCGGTCGGGTTCTACTACGAGCGGGGCGCCTCCCGGGCCCGGGAATGGGCGTTCATGAAGACCCAGTGGGACTGTGTCGGCTACCGGTTTGGCGACAGGTGCGCCGTCCTCCGGGGTTATATCGTTGGATCCGCTCGCAACTCAGCATACTGGAAAAAGACCCTCTTCGGCCGGTGGTTGCTCATGTCATCCCACCACATGACCGAGGAGACCCTGCCGGCCTACATCGATCAGATCCGGCGGTTTGAACCGAGATTCATCCAGTCATATCCCTCCACTGCAGCCCAGCTCGCCCGTTATATGACCGAGAACGGGGTTGAGCCCTTCCCGACGGTGCGGGCGGTCCTCTGTGGCTCTGAGAACCTCTATCCCTGGCAGCGGATCCTCCTTGAGGAGGCGTTTTGTTGCCGGGTCTTCTCCTGGTACGGTAACTCAGAACAGACCGTGCTCGCCGGGGAGTGCGAGGAGAGCACACACTACCACATCTTCCCCGAGTACGGGGTGGTCGAGCTGATCAGCAGGGATGGCCGGCCGGTGGAAGAACCGGGCGAACTCGGGGAGGTCGTCGCCACCAACCTCACCAACTACGTCTGCCCCCTCATCCGCTACCGGACGATGGACCTTGCAACCGTGGCACAGGGGCCCTGCACGTGCGGCAGGCACTACCCGCTACTTGAGCGCGTGGAGGGAAGGATCCAGGACTTCATCATAACCGGTAAGGGCGAGCTCCTCTCCGGTATCACCATGAACATCGATACCGACGCGTTCGACAACGTCAAACAGTTTCAGTTCTACCAGGAGGAGGTCGGGGAGGTTGTCCTGAACGTCGTAAAAAAGCCGACGTTCGGGGATGTGGATGCAGAATACCTCTACCAGGAGGTGAGTCGGAGTTGCGGCGACGACGTCACCGTCACCATCAGGTACGTTGACAACATCCCGCTCACCACCCGTGGCAAGTATCGCTACTTCGTCCAGAACCTGCCGGTACACTTCGGGGAGAGAGAGATGACAAAGATTGAGTTCGGGACTTCAGATATGCCTGCGTGATCCCGGAGACGTATATGAAAGCTGACCTGCTGAAATGGATATCGGGGGTAAGTCCTCTCACCGTACAAGCACTCAGCCTGATACCCTCCTACCGCATCTACCGGGAGATGTACACGCTCCTCGGAGAGTCACAGTGGTGGAGCCGTGAAAAACTTCTGGCCTACCAGGCGGAGGCGCTCTCGCGCCTGCTCGACCACACCTATGCAAACGTTCCCTACTACCGCAGGGTATTCGACGACCGGGGGCTCGTGCCGGGGGATATCGGAACCCCGGAAGATCTCCGGCTCCTCCCTTTCCTGACAAAAGAGATCGTTCAGACCCATCTCCCCGACCTCAAGGCGAGAAACTACCCGGAATCGGCGTTCGAGTACGTTCGTACGTCCGGTTCCACCGGTACGCCTATGGGGTTTTACTACGAGCGGGGGGTCTCCCGGGCCCGGGAATGGGCATTCATGAAGACCCAGTGGGACCGCGTCGGATACCGGTTTGGTGATAAATGTGTCGTCCTCCGGGGACATGTGGTGGACAGCGCATCGAGCGGCGTCTACTGGAAGCGGGAGCTCTTCGGCCGGTGGTTGATCATGTCTTCTCACCAGATGACCGAGGAGACCCTGCCGGCCTATATCGACCAGATCCGGCGGTTTGGGCCCCGGTTCATACACGCCTACCCCTCGACGGCCGTGATCCTGGCACGGTTCATGAAGGAACATGGGATCGAACCCTTCCCGACGGTGAAAGCGGCCCTCTGTGGATCCGAGAACCTCTACCCCTGGCAGCGGAATCTCCTCGAAGAGGCATTTTGCTGCCGGGTCTTCTCCTGGTACGGCAACTCCGAGCAGACCATGCTCGCCGGGGAGTGCGAGGAGAGCACGCACTACCACATCTTCCCCGAGTACGGGGTGGTCGAGCTGATCGGCAGGGATGGGCAGCCGGTGGCAGGACCGGGCGAACTCGGCGAGGTCGTCGCCACCAACCTCACCAACTACGTCTGCCCTCTCATCCGCTACCGGACGCGGGATGTGGCGGTCGCCACAGCAGAGCGGTGCTCCTGCGGGAGGCAGTACCCCCTGCTTGAGAAGGTGGAGGGGAGGCTCCAGGAGTTCATCGTGACACGGAGCGGGCACCTGGTCTCCGTCACCCCCATCAACTATGAGTCGGGGGCTTTTGAGAATATCCGGCAGTTTCAGATGTACCAGGAGACGATGGGCGAACTCATCGTAAAGGTCGTCAGGAAGTCGACTTACACCCGGGAAGATTCTCAGCAGCTCGCCAGGGAGCTCCGGTGGCAGCTCGGTGATGGCGTGGATGTGGAGGTCCGGTTTGTCGATGAGATCCCCCGCACAGAGGGCGGGAAGTTCCGGTACCTCATCCAGAAACTACCGATCGATATCGGGGATCTCTCGAGCAGTTATTCGATGTAGGGGATCACCTTCTTCTTGATCCAGGGCCTGTTGATGATATTACTGTAGGCCCATTCCGCCGCTTTCCCCACAATATCCGCTCTGCTCACCTCGACATGGATGGAGAGATCCGGGTTGTACTTCGCCTTGTGCATATTCAGGTTCGGGTTGTTTGCACCCGTGTTCTCGAACTCCAGGAAACCTTTTTCCTTTGCATCTTTGAGCAGGAGCCACTGGAGGTACTCGTTTGCCGACGTGCCGTCGATCTTCGGGCCGCCGACCCAGAGGAGATATCGATTATACTCCTGGGTTGTGCCGATACCTTTGAGGTCGCCATCCCGGTCATAGAGGTGGTAGACACGGACCGATCCCGGATACGCCCGGAGGATATCCTCAAAGTAACCCTGGGCGACCATCGGGATATCCATATCCGGATGGCTGAACCGCTGGCGCACCGTCTCATAAAAGAGCGCGAGATCGTCTCCCTCCTCCAGGTAGTAACCGCTCTTCTCAAACTTCCGGAGGTTCGTCCGCAGCTTCGCGCTCAGGTTCTTCCACAGGGTCTCCAGGGGTGGGGTGAGGTCGACGGTATAGGAGTAGCTGATCCGGGCCTGGTAGCCGTCCCAGATGAAGTGGCGGATATCATGGTAGTCGGGGGTGAGCTTTATCGAGAGGTAGTTCGGCGAGAGGTCGTCGATCACCTCCCGGAGTCCCTCAATGACCACCTGCAGTGTCGACTCCCTTTTGCTCTGCTTTGCTGTGGTGTAATCCCTGCTCATCACGATGCCCTGGTAGGGTATGACCGCCTGCATGGGCGGGGGGGAGAAGACGACAGAAATACCGCTTATTTCCTTGTGGAAGAACGGACAGACGGCGACGAGTTCTCTGCCCTTGTAGATCCCGCAGGGGAGAACCTTGTACCCGGTATACCGCTCCGTGATCTTCAGGAAATCCCACTTATGAAAGAGGAGGCCGGACGGGCCGGCATCGATGAACGTATCCCAGAGATCCTTATCCGTGACAATATCTACTGACAAACTCTTCTCTCCCCGCTCTACTGGAGAGATCCAGCTTCCTCCCATTACCCGTAGCCTTCTAATAAATGTAGTGGTCGCTACCGGTCATGGGGGTAGCGGGCTCACCGCTCCGGGTATCCGGGACGCCTTCCAGCTGCCACATGGCAGGGGAGAGCAGGAGCCCGGGTTTTTCGGGAGAGAGGGGACACTACGTCCGGGGGAGGAGCGGGCACCTGCAAGAGAGGACCGGGGGTCTCTTCACCTGCGAGGCAGGGAGTATACCTTCCGGAGAGGGCGGGCCGGATTACCCTGCAAGCCCCCGCCATCCGGAGTACCCCTTTTGTGCATCAGACCCCCGTTATGGGACAATCAGGGTTGTCTAAGAGGGGTTGCTCACAGTCCCGGGGGTGTGGTGAGTCGCACCCCGATGGAATAGATCGTCAGATCCTGCCGGCCAGTATCAGCATCCTCTTCACGAAGGTGAGGTATGCCCACCCGGAGAGAGATCCGAGGATATCCTTCTTCTCTACCTCGAAATACATAACGAGATCCGGGTTGAACCGGGACTTGAAGAAGGCCAGATCCCGGTTGTTCGCTCCCATGTTCTCAAAAGCTGGGTAGCCTTCAGCCTTCGCACGCTGGATCAGGAGCCACTGGAGGTACTCGTTCCCGGCATGAAGCCCTTCAAGCCTGGGCGTCCCGAGCCAGAGCAGAAACCGCTTATACTCCTGGGCCGCCACCACGCCGACGATCTCATCCCCGGCATCGTAGAGCGAATATACCCCGATCCGGTCAGGGTAGGTACGCACGAGGTCGTTGAGGTAATCACGCCTTATAGGCGGAATGTCGAGCGATGGATCCTGGTAGCGCTCGGTGATGAGGCGGTGGAGCGTGGATATATCGTTCGTCCTCTCCAGGCGGAGGCCGGCTTCTGCCTCTTTTTTGAGCTTATTCCGTAGCTTGTAGTGGAGAGAGGTCCATATCGCCTCAAGCGGTTGCTCAAGGTCAATTGTATAGGTATACCTGGCTCTCGCCTCGCACCGCTCCCAGATGTAATGACGTATATCCCTAAACTCCGGTACGAAGGCGATCGAGATATAGTTCGGTGAGAGATCCTCGATCACCCCCCCGATATCATCAGCGACCATCTGGAGCGTCGACTCTTTCTTGCTCTGCTTGAGCCCCGCAAAACCCCTGCTCATAACGCATCCGAGGTGAGGTATCACGGTGAGCGGGGGCGGAGAGAAGACCGCGCTTACGCCGTACACTCGCCCATGGAAGAGCGGGAAGAGACATAAAAGCTCATCCCCCTTGTAAACGGCATACGGGAGGAGCGTGCTCCCGGTATACTTCGCTGTCAGGTGCAGATAGTCCCATTTATGAAAGAGAAGTCCGGATGGACTCTCGTCGATAAAAGAATCCCACGTGTCTTTGTCGTCGATCCGCACCGCCGTCATGATATCGTCCCGTCTGTTCGCGACCTCTGATCATCTCGTTTTGCTGTATAAACCTTTCTGTGGGATGACCGGGTGAAGCGGGGCGGCCTTGCAGACCGGGATTACCCCGGTCACTGGAGCCCAACCATTATATACCGTGGCGCGTGAGGTGAGGGCATGGTCGCACTCCGTCTCCTTGCTGTGGATGATATCTCGTATCAATCATGGGAGTGCAGTCACCTGGAGGCATACGGTGATATCTGGGTGGTGTTTACGGAGAAAAACCTCCTTTCAGAGTTCCTGCAACACTTTTATCACACATCAGGCCAGGATCTGGTCTCCATGCCGTATTCTGAGAATTTTTTCTAGGGCACTCCCTGTTCCCCGGATGACTGATCATCTGCGGTTTCACCGGCACTCATATCCGCTTCATCGATGCGATCCCGCGCACCGAAGGCGACAGGTTCAGGTAACCCATCCGGTATCTCCCGATCACGATCGGAGACCTCTCGACGGATCACTCAATGTAAGGGGCGATCCGGTGCCTCAACCGGGGTGTGCCGGCGATATACGACGTATACCAGAATGCATGAGGCAGAGAGAGGTCATCCTTTGCCACCACCATGGGCAGGCACCCTGCAGGTGTGGTGATACCCCGGTGATCATCACCAAAAAACAACCTCTTTCCTGATTGCCTGAAACACTTCAACCGTGTATCCAGCCAGGATCGGGTCGTCTTCCCATGCTCTGAGAGTTCCACCTGACCGGGTGTGATCTCCCGGGGTACCTGCCATTCTCCCCTGGGG
>JAAZID010000336.1 GCA_012510295.1 Methanomicrobiales archaeon
CGATAAGCCCGACGTCCGGTTCGTCATCCACACCGATCTCCCGAAGGATCTCGAGTCCTACTACCAGGAGACGGGCCGGGCGGGGAGAGATGGGGATCCGGCAGACTGCATCCTCTTCTACAGTCGGGGTGACTATAGCACGATCCGCTACCTCATCGAGAAGGGGTGCGCCGATGTTGTGCGAAAGGATGCGGCCTACCGGAAGGCGGGAGCGATGCTTGACTACTGCGAAACCACCGGGTGCCGGAGGAAGTTCCTGCTCACTTACTTCGGTGAGGTCTACCTGGAAGAATGGTGCGGGAAATGCGACCGCTGCGAGGCGCCGGTGAAGGTCTTTGATGGGACCCATGCGGCGTTGACAATCATCACCTGCATCGGCGAGGTCGGGGAGCGATTCGGTGCGTCCTATGTTGTTGACGTGCTGGCCGGCTCAAAGAGCGCGAGGATCCGAGAGAACGGGCACGATGCCCTCCCCGCCTATGGCTCGGGCGAGGGTTACACACGTGACCAGTGGCTACGGTTCGTCCAGGAGATGGTCAGGAAGGGATTTATCACCTCAACCGGTGGCCGGTACCCGGTCCTCGTGTTGAACGACCGGAGCCGGGCGGTGATCGAGGGGAGCCTCCCGGTGCCACTCACGGAACCGGAATCCCCGGGCACCGTTGCGGCAGAGACTTATGATGAAGTCCTCTTTGCGCGGCTCCGTCAGCTCCGAAAAGCCACTGCTGATCTCGAGCACGTACCGCCGTTCATCGTCTTCCATGACCGGAGTCTCAAAGAGATGGCGAAGTATTACCCGCGGACCGGTGCTGAGTTTCTCCGGGTATATGGCGTCAGCGAGGGAAAGTTGCAGCGCTATGGCAGGATGTTCCTCGACGCTATCGAGAAACACTGCACAGAGATGGGAATCGCGCCGGAGCGGGGGAGCGGGTAGCCGGAGTTTCCCTGAAATTCTCTGCAGGTTCGATCTCAACTCGATGTCTTAATGAATGCAGAGTGCGTATTCGAATATACCAGGCATCATGCGGCTCATTTCATGGAACGTGGATCTCTTCCGCTCCGGTCCCAAAAGCGTGACGAAGAAGGTCGAAGCGGTCTGCCAGCACTCCCCGGATATCGTCGCCTTCCAGGAGGTGACCGATCGGGATCTCCCGCTCTTCCGCGAGGAGCTTGAGAACTACGGACTGCTCTACATCGTCGATAGCCTCGCTCTGGTTGAGATCGCCCGGGTGGCTTATATGGCCGAGCGACTGAACGACATCCGCGCGCAAAACCCCAGCGATCAGTTCCAGTTTGCGTACAACATCGCCCGCCTTTCCGAGCAGTGCTCACCATTCGGGGAACCAAAAGATATCGGGTGCCTTATCGCGAGCAGGTACCCTCTCGCTCCGCTCAATCCGCTTGATTTCGACGTCCCGTGGAAGCAGCAGGTGGTCTCTGCCATCATCAGTGCCCCCCGGGGTGAGATCGAGCTCCACAACGTCCATGTTCCCACGGCGATAGGTGGCCGGAGAAACGAGATCGTCAAAGCCGAGACGCTGGTCGGGATATATCAGCGCCTTGCCGTCAGGTCAGCGCGACCCCGGATCCTCTGCGGGGACTTCCACAGTCCTGAGGCGGAGCTCCCCGACGGGACGATCGTTCCCTTTTATCGCGACATTCTCCCGGATAAAGACAACCCGGGAACTTCTGAGAGTGATGAGTACCTCGGGCGACCGCGGAAGTGGTGGTACAACGCCGAGATGAACATCCTCTGTGGCCTTGAGAAGTACGATCTCCCCGATGTCTTCCGGTTGTTACATGGATACCGTGCCCGGGAGTACAGCTGGTGCCCTGACCGTGGGCCCGAGGACGTCCCGAAGTGCAAGCGCTACGATCACATATTCGCATCGGCAAGCCTCAACCCGACGGCATGCTGGTACCTGCATGACCTGCGGGGGCAGGGGTTGAGCGATCACTCTGCTGTCCTGATGGAC
>JAAZID010000337.1 GCA_012510295.1 Methanomicrobiales archaeon
GCAAGCGGCATCCAGCTTGAGGTCCGGATCACGAACACCGGGGCGCAGGAGTTCTACCGCTACCTCGGTTACCGGGAGGTCTTCCAGATATCCTGCTACTACTCAAACGAAGAAGACGCTCTCGTTATGATGAAGTGGTTCTGGCGTTAACCGCTATCTCTCCACCACAATATCATAGACCGCGTGCCACTTCCCGGGCGAGTATGTCCTGACCATCCGCTCGGTGACCTCCCCGGCGGTGATGGCCCGGATCGCGGGGAGGTGCTCGCCCTCCTCCTCCTCGAGCGCGTAGAGGTGGATCGTCCCCCCTTCCCGGCAGAGCCCCGCCGCCGCCGCGAGGAAATGCGGTGCGGCCAGGGGAAGGTTCATGATGATCCGGTCAAACGGTACAAATCCGATCCCGGCGATGTGCGCGGCGTCGGCGAGCATCGGGATGACGTTTGCTCTCCGGTTGAGGATGATATTGTGGATGAGGAGGTGAACCGCGGCGGGGTTTAAGTCCGCGGCAAAAACGACTCGCGCCTTCTCTGCGAGGGTGATCGCAAACGGTCCGACGCCGGCGAACATATCGAGCACCCGTTCCCCCTTCCTCATCTCTCCGAGGATCCTCTGCCGTTCGGTCGCGAGTCGGGCCGAGAAGTAGGCGTGCGCGAGGTCAACGTCGAAGCGGAGCCCGTACTCGATCACCCGGGTCCGGGTGGTGGGGGTTCCGGCGAGGACGCTGAACCGGCGTGTGCGGTACTCCCCCTCAACGGAGCTGGCCGGGAGGAGGACTGAATGGAGCGACGGCCGGGACGCGAGCAACACCCGGGCGGCGGCCGGGTCGTCGTCCTGCATGATGGCGATACCGCCCATGAGCTCGTGGCGGGGGAGTTCGGCGCGTTCCGGCAGGGCCTTGAACCTGCGCCGGACGGCGCCTGTGACCTCGTCTGTCACCGGGAGGAGGATGGCGTCTCCCTCGGGGCGCGGCCGATGGCGCCGGTCGAGGAGCCCCTCTTCGAGTAGCCGGCGTCGCACCGTCTCGGCCTCTCGTTTCGGCACACGAAGGCACCATCCTTCCTCATTCACCTCCAGATCACCAGCCTTTCTTTAGGTATGAGTCCTCATACTATTCATGGATGAGTATATCAGGAGACTCAAAGAGGGCTCCCTGAAACTCTACGCGCTCGAACGCGAGCTCCCGCCGGAGGAGGCGGTCCGGGTGCGGCGGGTGTTCATTGAGGGCGAGACCGGGACCGCTCTTCCGGCGGTGGGATCGTTCTCTATCGGGATCGACCGGGTGGTGAAGCGAAACATCGAGAACATGATCGGTACGGTGCAGGTCCCGCTCGGCGTTGCGGGTCCGCTCCTGGTGAAGGGGGAGTATGCAGCCCGGTCCTGCTACCTCCCGCTGGCGACGACCGAAGGAGCACTCATTGCGTCGGTGAACCGCGGCTGCTCGCTGATAACGCGAGCCGGGGGTGCGGATGTGCGGATCATGCGGGACGGTATGACCCGTGCGCCGGTCTTTGCCGCCCGCGACGTCGCCCACGCCCGGGAGGTCGTCACCTGGGTCGAGGAACATACGGAGGATATCCGGGAGGCCGCAGAGAGCACCACGAAACACGGGGAGCTCCTGGACGTTGTCACTTCCGTCGCCGGGACGAGTGTCTTTGTCCGCCTGGAGTTTGACACGAAGGATGCCATGGGCATGAACATGGTGACGATCGCAAGCCAGAAGGTCGGTGAGGCCATCGAGCGGGAGACCGGCGCGGTCCTCGTCGCCCTCTCGGGGAACATGTGCACCGACAAGAAACCGGCGGCGATCAACATGGTCAGGGGCCGGGGGAAGACCGTCGTCGCAGGGGTGCGTCTCGATGACGCGATGATCGCCGACCTCTTAAAGACCGATGCAGAGACCCTCGCCGAGGTCAACTACCGGAAGAACCTGGTCGGTTCGGCACGGGCGGCATCGTTCGGGTTCAATGCCCATGCGGCAAACGTCGTCGCCGCGGTCTTCATCGCCTGCGGGCAGGATGCCGCCCACGTCGTGGAGGGAAGCAGTGCGATCACCACCGTCGACCGGGTGGACGGCGGGGTCTACGTCTCGGTCACCCTCCCCTCGCTCCCGGTGGGGACGGTCGGCGGCGGCACGGGGATCGATACCCAGCGCGAGTGCCTTGAGATGCTCGGCGTCGCCGGCGGCGGAGATCCGCCGGGGACTCACGCAAAGGCGTTTGCCGAGATCGTCGCGGCCGGTGTGCTCGCGGGTGAGCTCTCCCTCCTCGGTGCCCTCGCGGCGCAGCACCTCGCCCGGGCGCACCAGGACCACGGCCGGGGCTAACCCCCGGATTTTTTTCCGAAAAAAGAGTTAGTGTTCCACCGGCACGAACTTCGTGCCGTAGTGGATGGTACCGCTCTCGCCGTCCGCCGCGATCCGGCGGAAGACGCTCCGTACCCGCATACCGATCTCTATCTCTTCGGGTGTGCAGACGACCTGGGTGGTGAGCCTCGGCCCCTCGTCGAGCTCGACGATCGCAAGGACGTATGGGGTGGTGTTCTCGAACTGGTCGCTTGCCGACCGGATCACCGTGTAGGTGACGACGGTTCCTTCGCCGTTGAACGTATGGTCGACGATCTCACCGCTCCGCCGGCAGTCGGGGCAGAGCGACCGGGGCGGGAAGAAGTATCGCCCGCAGGTCGTGCACTGTGTCCCGACGAGGTTATACCGCTGCGGGATCTTTCTCCAGAATCTTGATACCGACATACTCTTACACCCCCAGGATATGCACGACGACCGTCGCGCCGGTACCGCCGACGTTATGCGTCATTCCGATCTCCGCATCCACCTGCCGGCCGGCAGCCTCGCCGCGGAGCTGGGCGACGACCTCGCAGATCTGCTTGACCCCGGTCGCGCCGACCGGGTGACCGCAGGCCTTCAGGCCGCCGCTCGGGTTCACGGGAATATCACCGTTGAGCGCCGTCGCCCCATCAGCGGTGAGCTTCCCCGCCTCGCCCTTTGCGCAGAACCCGAGGTCCTCGATAGCGCAGATCTCGGCGATCGTGAAGCAGTCGTGGACCTCGACCAGGTCGATCTCTTTGTGGGTGAGGCCGGAGCGCTCAAAAGCCCGCTTCCCTGCCGCGACGGTGGCATCCAGGGTCGAGATGTCCCGTCGGTCGTGGAGAGCGATGGTGTCGCTCGCCTGAGCGCTCGCAAGAACCCGTACAGGGGAATCGGTGAACTCCCGGGCGCGTTCGAGCGGCACGACGACGACCGCCGCCGCACCATCGGTGATCGGTGAGCAGTCGAAGAGCCGCAGGGGATCGGCGACCATCGACGAGTTTAATACCGTATCGATCGTGATTCGGTTTCTGAACTGCGCGATCGGATTATTTGCGCCGTTTTCGTGGTTCTTCACCGCGACCATGGCGAGCTGCTCGCGGGTGAGCGGGTAGCGGTGCATGTAGTCGTTTGCGATCATGGCGTAGAGGCCCGGGAATGTCGCCCCGGCAAACCCCTCCCACTCGCGGTCCGCGGCGCTTGCGAGCATATCGACGCTCGCCCCGGTCCCGACGTCGGTCATCTTCTCGACGCCCGCAGCGACGACGATATCCTCCATACCGCTTGCGACCGCGGTCACCGCCTGCCGGAAGGCAAGCCCGCCGGAGGCGCAGGCCGCCTCCACCCGGGTTGAGGGGATGTGGTTCGTGGCGAGCCCCGCGAAGTCCGCGATGAGGGCGCCGATGTGCTCCTGCTCGACGAACCGGCCTGCGCTCATGTTCCCCACGTAGAGGGCGTCGATCTTCTCACCCGATACCCCGGCATCTTCAAGCGCAAGGCTTCCTGCCGTAACAAAGAGGTCGCGGAACGAGGTGCTCCAGCGCTCCCCGAACTCCGTGCACCCAACTCCGATTACTGCTACGTCTCTCATCTCTGCATCACGATCTTTCCTTTGTGTTTGGCATACAGTGCGTAGTCGAGGTAGATCGGGTTTGCGAGGAGCTGCTCAACGGTCGGCGCCGCCGCCCGGTCGAACACCCCGGATTCGATCGCATCGGTGACCGTGATGTCGAAAGCATCGCTCCCGGCCCCCGACCCGAACGATGTCACGAATATCCGGTCACCCGGTTTTGCGACATCGAGCGTCGCGGCAAGCCCGATCATCGACGACCCCGAGTAGGTGTTGCCGAGCTTCGGGACGGCGAGACCGGGTTTGATCTGATCCCCGGTAAACCCGAGCGTTTTTGCCACCCGCTGCGGGAACTTCGCGTTTGGCTGGTGGAATATCGCGTAATCGTAGTCCTTCGGGTTTGTGCCCATCCGCTCAAACATCTGCCTGGCCGCACCTTCGACGTGCTTGAAGTAGCCCGGGTCGCCGGTGAACCGGCCACCGTGCCGGGGATAGTTCTGGCCTTCACGCCGCCAGAAGTCGGGCGTGTCGGTGGTGTAAGAGCAGGTGTCGTTGATATCGGCGATGGTATCTCCCTCTCCGATGACGAACGCCGCTCCGCCGGCGGCTGCCGTGTACTCGAGCGCGTCGCCTGGAGCGCCCTGCGCCACGTCGGCACCGATAGCGATCCCGAGCGGGATCATGCCGCTTTTGACGAGCCCCATGCAGGTCTGGAGACCTGCGGTCCCGGCCTTGCACGCGAACTCGTAGTCGGCGGCGGTCATGTTGGGCGTCGCCCCGATCGCCTCGCCGACCGTGCATGCGGTGGGTTTGACAGCGTAGGGGTGCGACTCGCTCCCCACGTAGATTGCGCCGATAGCCTCGGGGTCGATCTCCCTCCGCCGGAATGCGGCACGGGCCGCCTCGACCGATATCGTTGCGGTGTCTTCGTCGAGATCGGGGACAGATTTTTCAAATACCCCGAGACCTCTCGTGATGTCAGATGCGTTGCCGCCCCATACCCGCGCGATCTCCGGGATCTTTATCCGGTGCCGCGGTATGTAGACGCCGTATGAGTAAATGCCTACCATAGTTTTCCTCGTAGAGTGCTGATGATCGTCTCGACATCCATCTCTGTGCAGAGAATCGTGATCCGGTCGCGTTCCGCAAGCCCCGGTATCAGGGGATGCACCTCTTCCGGTGCTATGCCCTGGAGCACGACGCAGCGCGGTTTGAAGGGTGTGACCCGGATCGCAACCATCGGTGACTTCCCGGTCGACACATCGGTGAAGACGAGGGCGCGCTCCGTGCTCCAGCCGTAGATGCGGTTGAACTCGCTCGAAGAGAGCTGGAGTATCGCATTGAGGCTGTTGATCACCGTGTACCCGTAGATGGTCTGGTCCATCGGACCACAGAGTGCAGTTGCACCGATGGCCCCTGCAAAGTCAGGGAGACCGACGGGGGATGCATACTCGTGGATGTCGTAGATGACATCATCGTCAAATTCGCTGTACAGGATTTTTGCAAACTTTTTGATGAACCGGCCACCGTTATCCTCGTCGATCGCGAGGATGGCATCGACAATCTTGCCGACGATAGCGGTTCCTGGACTCTTTCGTCTTCCGCTTTCGTAGTCACTGATTACAGAGGGAGAGACCTCGAGACGCTCGGCGAGTAATCCCTGGGGGATATCGAAGCTCTGTCGCCACTTCTTCAAGGCCTGTCCCGGTGAGTCCGAAAGTGTGATCTCTCCTGCCATCTTCTCGGCAAGTTGATGCCGCACTCCGGATTTCATGCAGCTAAGGATGCTTCCCGGACTTATAAAATTAGCGTATCGCACTTCGACATTTCACGAAGATCGATGGCCCGGGAGCGTTGCGTAACCCGTATATAGTATGCATCTCAATTATGATATAATGGTTGAAGCGGAAGATCTGCAGTCCCTGAAGACGATCGCCCTGCTCGGTGGGTGCAACGGTCCGATATGGCTCTCATCGCAGTCGTTTGGAGATGAACTGGGTATCAGTCCCCAGACCGCCTCACGGCGCCTGATCGCGCTTGAGCGCCAGCAGTTCATCATCCGTTCGATGAAACCCGACGGCCAGCATGTCGCCATAACAAAGCCGGGCGAACAGGAGCTGAGGCGCGAGTACGCAGACTATACCAGGATATTCAACCCGAAACGCAAGTACTACTCCCTGACCGGGACCGTGATCAGCGGGCTTGGCGAGGGGCGCTATTACATGAGCATCCCCCACTACAAAGCGCAGTTCGATGAGCACCTCGGCTTTGAGCCCTTCCCTGGCACCCTGAATATCAGGCTCGATCCGGCGAGCATCCAGATCCGGAGAGACCTTGAGCATCTCAGGTGGATCGAGGTCTCCGGGTTCACCGCTGATGAGAGGACGTTTGGCGGTGTCAAGACCCTCCCCTGCCGAATCAGGGGCGAATTCTGTGCTATCGTCGAGCCATCCCGCACCCACTACCGGAATGATATCATCGAGGTCATCTCCGGGGGCGAACTCCGCAAAATCCTGGACCTGAACGATAACGATATGATCGAGGTGGAGATTACCTATGATTGATGCAGCCATAGAGGCCCTGGTAAAGGGCGAATTCATCCTGTTATACGACTTTGACAACCGGGAACGCGAGACCGACTTTGCCATCCGGTCAGATGCGGTCACGCCCGCCCACATCAGGCAGATGAGGAAAGACGGCGGCGGGCTTATCTGCACCGCGGTGCACCCCGACGCCGCGACGAGGCTCGGTCTCCCGTTTGCGCACGATCTCCTGCGCGACTGCGGCATCGCCGAGAGGGACGGTGAGATCCCGTACGACCGGAAGAACCATTCGTCGTTCTCGCTCTGGGTGAACCACCGGGAGACCTACACCGGCATCACCGACCGTGACCGTGCCCTGACGGTCACCGCCGTCGCCGGAGAGGTGGAGCGGTCGCTCAACGGTGGCGGGCACAACTTTGCAGAGCAGTTCAGGTCGCCCGGCCACGTCGCGCTCCTGCGGGCTGCCGACCGGCTGCTCGATGAACGACGCGGGCAGACCGAACTCTCGATCGCGCTTGCGGTCATGGCCGGGGTCACCCCGGCGGTGACGATCTGCGAGATGCTCGATGATGAGACCGGATTTGCCCTCTCAAAGGAGGACGCGATAGACTACGCGAGGGAGCATGGTCTCGTCTTCGTCGAGGGACAGGATGTGCTCGACCGGTGGGAGTCCCCCGGTGTCAGGAAGAGGTAACCTCATCTTTTTTGTGGCCGTCCGGGGCAGGTTTACTTTTTTTGGGTGAGTCCCCTTCCGTTATTCTCAATCCTGGTTTACATGACGCTCACTGGATAAGCATGCGGTAACGCATTCCTCCCGGCGCCGCTCCGGCAAAAAGCTGTCTTGCGATCCCCTTTTTTTACGCATCCTCAGGGTGGTGCTCAAGGGGGCGCCAGATGCCGGGAGATACTCCGGAAAGGCGGCGCTCCTGCATTTTCAAAAATCATTTATGTGATTGTAGAATACCCTGAAATCGATGAAGAAAGATGCCGTGGCGTACCTGAACACAAGAAGGAAGGGGGATTTTATAGCGCAAAAGAGCGATGTCGATATTTACTCTAAATATCGTTTTCAGATCCTCAAGATCTTTCATGATCACCGGAAGGGTGCAACGCCTCCTGAGGAGAGAAGAGCCTTTACAGGGATGCTTGAGTACTGCGCCGCCAACGACTGCTCTTCTATCATTCTCTATGATCTCGCCGGCCTTGCAAGGGATATGGACGCCGGGCTTGCCACGCTCAAAACCCTCAACGAGCAATACATGGTCTACTTCGCATGTGGCGACTTCTTCGGATTCCGGGATGATCCGGATCTCCGGAGGGAGGCCATCGGTGACTTCATCACGTATATGGAGCGATACCAGGAGGATACGAAGGCTGCTCGTACCCCGGCATCAAAGAATGTGAAGAAAGAAGAGGGACGGCCTATAGGGCGACCGAGGGCGCTCAGCAATGGCCAGGTGGAGCCCCTCATCACGGTACGGCGGGCCGGGACGAGCATCAGCCAGATCTGCCGGATGTTTGGTGTGAGCAGGAGCACGGTCAGTAAGATCCTCGCGGACTACCCTGAGCTGAAGGGGACGTGGAAGGGGGGAGAGCAGAAGGTGGATTGAGGATGTGATGCCGATTTGTGCGGGATCTTACTATGCTTCGAAGGCACCACGCCCTGGTTGGCAACCCCCCCGGAAATCAGGTTGTAATGGTTTATATATTAGATCGACTATAATCAACATAATTACACTTATCGACGATTGTATTATGCGGGTTGAATGGCAGCAGCGTACAGCTTTAGAGGTGAGATAAGGGATGGATGAGGATGAAATGAGGGTGAAAGAAATAATGGACTGCCTGGGGGGCAGAATTAGCGATGAAATTCTTGATGAAGCGTTTCTGTTAACCAAACAGATGTGTGAAACATCTAACGAGTGTTTATTTACTCGATTCACTATATAACTTTTATGCCGGGAATGAACGCCGGGATAAAGATTAATAATACGATTAATGATGCACTTGATGATGAATATCTTGGTTCATCGGCTATCAGCAAGTATATACTGGACTACCTATCAGAGTTGGGTGTAAAGTCCTTTTTAGTCGAGGAAAATTATATCGATAAAGATTACCTTATCGATTTTTCCAAATTCTACTCCCGATCATTTGGAGATTGTAAAAAATTCACCAAGCGGATTCATTTTTTCTCTGAAAATTTTGAGAGGCAAGAGATCGCAAATGCGCTAGAAAATGAAAATTCTGAAGCAAATACAAGAATTGAAGAATCCTACCTTGGTTTTGCAGTTGTAAGGCCAATAAAGGATAGACTCGGCAATAATATTATTGGCAGGACGCTACTGAAGCCGTATAATGAATTTGTTGATGGTTCGGAAGGTACAAAACGAATCTTACTGACTGATCAGTACGCAGTTAACATATTTGGAAAGCAGCTTGAGCTTGAAACATTACCATTCCAGACACAGGATCAGGCTGTTGGTGCATGTGCAACAACTGCGTGCTGGATCGCCCAGTGTGCCTTAACAAATATATTTGGAATTGAAAAGATATCACCCATTGAAATTACTGAGATATCTGTAGCTTTTCCTGCCTTAAGCCGGAATATTCCTTCAGATGGATTAACATATCCTCAAATAAAGGCCTTTTTCAACACAGTTGGACTTGACACAGAATTTATTGATCCCAATGTGATACGAAGTAAGCCGTATTACCGGAATACCGGTAGTGATATTGTCGCAGATATCGCTAAAGGCTATCTGACGGACCTGAAGATCCCGATTATTGTTGGATTGAGAATAGTCGATGAAAACAACAACGTAGTGGCTATGCATGCAGCGGTAATTAGCGGCTACAGACATAAGAACGGAGTTGTTGAACGGTTATACGTTCATGACGACCAAATCGGCCCATATAGTCGGGTATTCCCTGTTCGTGATTTCCTGTCCTGGGATAATACATGGTCAAAAAAACCGGGGATAAAAGAGTTAACCGTCAATAGGTTAATTGTTCCATTATATCCAAAGATTCGACATTCATTTGCAAATATATACGCCATATTTTTGCAGCATTACAAACCTCGCCTGGAAGCAATAAGAGCGTCTCCGGGATTTGATTCCGGCGTAAGGTTTGAATTATTTATAACTGAAGTAAAGCGGTACAAACAATTTATCCGGAAGCATTCTATCAAAGATAAAATAGCGATATTGAGTAAGCCATATCCAAGGTTTTTGTGGATAATCCGTTTACAGAGTCCAACAAAAATATATGCCGACTTTGTTTTCGACGCAACTTCCGTTTTCACAACCGAACCGTTTGACCACATTAGATATACGACGTGAACCACCCGGGCTGAAGGGGGTAAATAGAATACACATACGGCAACATACACGAACATCTCTTCTCTCTACCAGTAGCGGCGGCCCGCCACGGAAGGCCCTGTCGGCGCCGGCAGATGCCTCGTCCCCGCACCGGTAACGAGGAGACCACCTGCAAAAAAAGGGTTTTCGGAGGTAGAGCGTGTCTCTACATCTGCACCTGGGAGAGTGCATCGTAGACGATCTTTCTGTAGACCTCGGGTTGCGTCCCGTACTCCTCCTGGGCCTTCCGTGAGTCCCCGGTGGTGCCGAGGGCGTCCAGGCGGTCCAGGGTCTCGCGTGCGGTATCCAGCACCCAGAGGTCGCGGGTCTCGCGGTCCACAACCGTTATCGACTCCGCGTTGACCGAGACCAGACAGTTCCCCTCCTGGGTAACAAAGAGGTTTGGTTTGCCGACGACGGCGACGAATGCCGGTGCTTCGATCCGGGCGAGCTGTTGCATCGCCTCCGGCCGGTAGGATCCTGCCATGATGAAGAATGTGCCCGTAGGGTCGATCACCCTTCCGCGGTAGAAGATGTTCTGGTCGCCCTGCCGCTGCTTCTCAGTGAGGGTTCCCACGACGAAGATACGGTTGCTCCTGATACCGGTCGGGAAGATGACGTAGTTCGGGCTCTTCTCGTCATCGCCCTCCTTGAACTGGTAGCGCGTCTCACGGAACTCTGAAGCAAAGATCCGGCGCGCCGGTTCTCGTTCGAACGTAGCCTGAGGTCTCATGCTACCTCACCTCCGGCACGGTTCAACAGTGCAGCCAGTTCTTCGGGCTTGAACGTGACCGGAGCACAGGAATCGACGAGCATCCTGCCGGCGAACTCGCCACCGCTACAGGTGTAGTAACGTCCGAGCACTGCGTTTCTGACGCGGTAGAAGATCTCATCCATACCGATCGGGTTAGACTCTGCTATCGATATGGCCTCATCGAGCGTGATCCCGGTGAGCTTCTCGACGAGGTCGCGCTGCATCAGGATGTTTCGAGCGCGCTCTCCATCGTCCAGGACTCCCTTCAGGCGGAGGTCGTACCGGAAGTTCGACTGGATCTCATGCACCGGGCAGTAGTTCTGCCGGGATAGGCTCCGGTTGCACCCCTCGACGGGGCAGCGCTTGATCAGACCTGACCCGGGAGCGACGTGGATTAAAGCGCCCTGGATCTCGGTCTCGTTACGCCCGACCTCGATATCACCCTCATCTGCGATGTACATGGCGGTGTTCAGGGTGAGGGAGAGTCTGCCGTTGTACTCGTCGACGGTGGCGTAGTAGATGTTGTAGACGCCATCAAGCTCCAGTTTCTCCTTGCCCTCTTCCTTCCAGATGACGAACTTGATGGTGCCGCTCTCATCCCCGAGCAGTCCGGTCTGGAGCATCCGATCGCTGAGGACATCCCAGTCCTGGATGACCTTGGCGCGCACGCTTCCCACCCCGGGTGCGAGCTCCGCAGACGGTGTGATCGAAGGGAGGAGCGGGACGTCCTTCTCCATCTGCGATATGGTGGTGCCCGAGTGGATCTTCATGTTCGGTGAGCCCTTGTACTCATCGACGACCGCTGACTCGATCCGGTACCAGTGGCCGTACTCCATAGCGGGAGCGTTTGCGCGACTCCAGACGACGAATCGCATGGCACCGCTCGAATCTGCGATGATCCCGTTCTGCGCGATCGAGGGGGATATCGATGGGGTCAGGGAGACGATCTTTCCCTCGATAGTCACCCATTCGCCGGGCGCGATCTCGTTTATCGGGCGGAGGTCAGAGGATGAGCTCACGAGGTTCGGGAGGTTGTGTTCCCGGGCGAGGTCACCCGTCACCGTCCGCTCGGCCTCGGCGACGTTGACACCGAACTCCTCGACGAGGCGGCGGAGGCGTGACTCGATCTTCTGGCGATCAGGCTGTGCGCCACTTGATTCTAGTTTCCTGGAGATTCTCTCTGTTACATCTGATAGATTCATCACTTACATCTCCAATCTGTAGTTTACCTCCTGAGGGTATTAAGGATCGGAGTGCGGGGTGAAAGTGAACGGGTGTGATCGGATGCCCGAGGAGATGCGGTATGTGACCTGTTTGGCTATAACGCAACACATACGCGACGGGACTGCCGGTATTGCGTGTATGACCCGGAGGGAGCCTGTGCCGGGTCGGACCTCCTCACACCGAACAGGAGCGGTCAGATGCGCTCTTTGAACCCTGCGACCGGGCTTGGAGTCTCTGCGCGCCTGCCCGCCTCACCGGTGCAGATTTATCATATATTTCATAGAAAGTCCCATCCCTCACGAAGAATGCGCAAAAGCCCTTCCTCTGCTGCCCATCATGCGTTCTCGTGCAGGATCAGAGATCACTTCCACGCGCCCTTAAAATCAGGTAAAACCTCTCTTCCGCCCGCTATTTTTGGGCACTGCCGCCCCACTGTTGCATACGCGACCACTCCTCCAATATATATATAGTGGTAGGGACAACATCAGATGTATGGCATTGAATGCGGACAGTACAATCGCGGAACTCCTCAGAGAAAAGCCTGAATCAGCGCAGATACTCTTCCGGTTCGGGATGGGTTGTCTCGGCTGTGCCATCGCAAACAGCGAGACGATCCGGGAGGCCGCCCAGGTACACGGCATCCCCCTCGCAGAGATGCTCTCTGCTCTCGGCATCGCCGAGGCCTGAAGAATCGAATCAGAGTGTATCCCTGAGGCGCTTGAGCTCAGCGAGGGCAGCCTCAGGGTTTCTTTTTACGTAGTCTGCCACTCCCGGGACATGCAGGAGTGTGCATCCGGCGCAGCCCCAGACCCTGCCGCCGCTTGAACTCTCGACCCACTCCCCGAGTTCCTCGTCGGCGCAGGGGTAATACGGACAGTAACAGTAATCGCAGCGCTGCCCCGGGAAGTGACAGGGGTAGTAGGGGCACTCCTCTTTCTGCCACTCCACCCAGTGGTCCCCGCCGTAGCGGCTGTATATGAAGAACGACGGCTCGCTCCGGAAAACCCGCTCCTGTTGCCGGGCGAGAGCCTCCGGTATGCCGTGGAGGATGGCCGCATGGACCCGTCTGCCGGCCTCCGTCAGGGTTCCGGCGTAGGTATGTGTGCCGGCCACCCCCCCGCACTCGCATGCGACGGCGACCGCGTCGGTGGTGGTGCCGGGAAAATCGTACCCGAGGTCGTGGAGCGCCTGGGTCTTTGCCCCGGTCGCCGTTATGATCATCTCAAGGAGTGCGGCATCGCTCATCTCCTCCCGACTGTGGACGATGATGTTGATGGTGTGTGGGGTGGGGGGAGGCGCCGTCGGGTTCGTCACGCCTGCCGTTATGAAGACCGTTATGAAGTCATACTGGAGCACACAGAGATGGAGCATATCGACGGCGGTCAGGAGGGCGAAACATTCCCTTGAGAGTCCGTGCCGGGCGATGAGGAGGTCGATGTAGCGCGCCGGGTCGCTATCGAAGTCGTGCGGCACCGTGCTGCTGAGTATAGTTGTTACATCGGCGATGCCCCCGTGCACGCCGGTGCTGACCGCCCTGAACCGGCCGCGGATGAAAAGAGTGTTGTCCCGGATGAAATACTTCATACGACGGAGTAGCGGACCCGGTCTTTTAGTTCCTGTTGTTTCCCGGCGTTCCAGCCCGCGACATCCTGGAGGTACCCGGTCACCCTGCTGATCTGCACGACGTCATGGCTCCCGCACTCCGGGCAGACGGCCTGACCACAGAGTGGGCAGTACTCGATACTCTCGACGATGGAGTGGTGGCAGTCGCAGTGGTCGAGCGGGCACATGATCTCAAGCGTCGTCTCGCCGCAGTGAGGGCAGGGGGTCTCGTCCACGACGAAGTGACATGTGTGACACTTGTACCGCCGCTCCTCCTCCGGGATCTCGTCGAGACTCCGGTATCTCTCTGCAAGTTGCAGTTGTTCAGGGCTCCAGTTCATGGTACCAGTCTTTTGCAGGAAAATATATAATCCTTGAGATGCGGGAAGACCCGCATCCGCCTCAGATCACTCATAGGGTTCGTCATATCAGAAAAGATCGGATCGAAGATCTCATCATTGGCGGATGCGGGAGAGGAGCCTCGCCCCGGCAGCCGGATCCTCCGCCTCGTATATGCTCCTGCCGACGATTATACCATCGACCAGACGGGCCACAGCATCGGGGTCGCCGCCCTGAGCCCCGACGCCGGGGGAGTAGATCGTCCTCGCACCGACGATCTCCCGGAGCTTGCTGATCCGGTCCGGCCGGGTTGCGGGAGCGATGATGCCGTCAGCCCGGACAGTGACGGCGAGCGCCGCCAGACGTTCGGCCACGCCCCCGTGGAAGAACTCCGTCGCCCCGGGATGGCTCATCTCCGCGACGATGTAGGCGGCTCCGTCGTGGTTATGCGCCACCTCGACGCAGGCCCGCGCTGCATCTGCCCCCACGAACCCGTGGGCGATGATGGCGTCAAACCCGGCCGAGAAGACCGCTTCAGCGATGAGGCGGTTGGTGTTTCGAATATCGGCGACCTTGAAGTCGGCTATGAGCGGGAGGCCGATCTCAGCGAGGTCGTCGGCGATGGAGAGGCCCGTCGAGAGGACGAGCGGGTAGCCGACCTTGATCGCGTCGATGTAGGGTGCACAGGCCTCTGCGACCCGCGTTGCCTCCTTTCGGTCGAGGAGATCGAGGGCGAGAATGAGTTCGGTCATCCTTCCAGCCTCTCGAGGGTTGCGGCAACGAGCATCGGGAGGTTGATGGTTGCATCCCCATACACCGTCACCGCCCGGGCTTCCCCGGTGAGTTTGCCCCACGACCGCGCCTCATCGAGCGTCGCGCCCGAGAGTCCGCCGAGGTCCGGCCGGTCGCCGGTGAGCTGCACCGCGTAGTCAAACCCGCTCTCGGTCATCAGCTTGCTCTGGAGTATGTAGTTCTTCGGGACACCCCCGCCCACGAAGACCGCCCCGGCCCGCTCCGCCTCAAAGCACCGGTCGAGGAGCTCGTGCATATCCTCAAAAGCGCTGACGACGACCCTGTTCATCTGGGAGAACATCCAGTACTGGAGCCCTATCATCGAATCCTGGATGGCCGGGCAGTATATCGGCACACCGGCCCTCGTCGCTTCGGCCAGGATCCCGACATCAAGTCTCTCTCCGATCCGGTTGAGGAGTTCGGATATCGAGACCGTTGAATCGCCCGGGAGCGTCGAGAAGGCATCCTGCATGAACTCCTCGAACCTGATGAACGCCTCGTTCGGGAGGAAGATATCGTATATCCGGTTGACCCCCTCCTCGCAGAGCTCGGCATCCGAGAGATCAGACGTTCCGTGGTAGTGGTGGCAGCCGACCGCCTCGATGATGTCATGGGTGAGGTTTGCCCCGGTCGATACCAGGATATCGATGTGCCCCCGCCCGATGAGGTCGGCCACGATCCCCCCCATCCCGCCGGGCACCATGGCGCCCGAGAGACCGAAGAACTTCAGCGTCGCTTCATCGCGGAGCATCCGCTCATAGATGTTGACCGCCTGCCACAGGGATCCCCCGTTGTAGGCTCCCGCTTTCCCGAGTTCATCGACGAGTTCGCCGACCGTCATACCGGGGCGCACCCGCGCCTGTTGTACTGCATCCCCATACTCAAAGGTCATGATTCTGTAACACCAGTTTCAGGGAGATATTGGCGCCCATACACACTTAACACCTTGTGTACTCGCGCGAGTACCGGGTGCCGGGAATCCCCCCGCAATCCTCTCCTGTCGTCGGTGTGGGAGTGTGGAGCGGGGTAGCAGGCTGGAGGTCTACTCTGCGGAGGCGTGAAAAAAGTTATTGGATTGCATGGGGATCCGGGATGTTGGATCCCCCATGCCAGACAGGGGATGACTGGTTGACCGACACGGGATGATCCCACTCGTCCCGCCGTGTCGGCGAGTCCGGTCTTCTCGGCCGGACCAATCTCTCGTGAGAGCGGGTTTTTGGGGATGGGGAGCAGAAGACCGACTCAAAGGATTTCCCCTCGTGTGTCTGTTCCCTTTTCCATGCACACCCGGTTCTGTGGATCTGTACGGTCCGTCACAGGAACCCGTTTTTCAGGTTCGGCACCGCCGTGTGTTGAGAGGTGCAGGACACGTACCTTCGTTGCTGATGGTCAGCACGGGATCACCATGGATACGTTAACTCACAAGTGTTATAAATTTTTTTTTGTAAAGTCCATTCGTTTAACCGGAGATGGAAGATCGCAGGTTTTGTTATCCAATATATTACAGCGCCGATTTGCTGAGTGAATTACGATCCCGCGGGATTAAAGGGGAAATTGTCTGAAGGAGGCGATCTTTTGCTCCCATCTGTCCGACAACTCAACCGCGGAGGGTCTGCTGCCACGGCGGGGTGCCGCGCAGGAGTGGCCGCGCGAGATGCCTGCGGGCGCCCGGGGGCACCTCATACCACCCGGGCCTGATCGTGCGCTCGAGTCTCTCGATATCCGGTTCCCGGGCCCGGGCACCGCAGATCCTGCACTTGTAGCCCTTCGCGGTCCCGGCACTCGTCATCCGCTTTGCACAGGCCGGGCAGACCGGGGGGCGGATGCGGACCGCATCAGCGAGGTGGAAGATCCCGATCTTCTCAAGGTTGAGGCTCTCTCCCTTGTAGCTCCCGGCCGCGACCACGCGGTCGCCCGGTATGAGGGCCCGCACGACATCCCGGAACCCCTTCGTCGGTTCGTAGGCCATACAGCGCACACTCGTCCCCTCACCGGCGAGGATGAGCGAGACGTGGCCGCCGGGACCGGTGATGGGCATTCTCTCGACCACTCCCCGCACCACGTACGACCGCCCCTCCATGAGCGCCCCTATCCTCCCCGGCACCAGGTGGGCATCTGTCCCCTGGTTTGTTGTATAGACCTGCTCGCAGGCCGGCTCCTCCGAGCGGATATACGACCGCGCCTCCCGGACCCACGTCGGGCTCTCCCCACGGATGCCGAAGAGGACCGGGTCGGGGGTGTGGGGCACGCCGACCACGATATCGTTCTCGCGGTCTACCGTATCCCAGGTATGGGGGCGGGTCATCTCATCGGCGCGAAAGAGGCTCTCACGGTCCACCCTCCGGGGGGTGCCCCAGTTCTCGCGCTTCCGGTAGACGAGCACCTCGTATGTCCGGTCGGGAAAATCGCTTGCAACCGCTGCTGTTGCACCGATGAGCCCCCGCCCGTTCTTGTAGCCCCGGTAGTGAGCCCCGACTGACTCAAGCGCCTCGCAGGCCTCTTTCAGGGTGCAGAAATCCCGGAGTGCCGCATGGTAAAAGTCGGGTGGTGGTTTGACGAGAGACGCCACCACTCCCGGGTTCGTTCCGGCGGCGTCGAACTCGGCGAGTTCTTCCGTGCACGCGCAGGCGAGGTCAAACGCCGCGTCGATATCTCCTTCGGCCTCGATGCAGACCGCCGCGTTTCCCCGTGTCTTATAGACGACATTCGGGTTCAACCTGACCAATCGGGTATCGGTGACGCGGAAACCTCCCTGCACGAGCCTCCGTGCCAGGATCGCCCCGATATAGGTCGTGCACATCCCGGCAGGGGAATCCGTATCATCGATCCCGATCCACATGACCCCATAGTTTATATCATTCTTCGGCTATATCGATTCTTACGAGTTATGTCGCAGGATCGCCTTCCCCAGATGGTCATCAGCATCATGCTCCTCGCGGACTTCGATGTCTCGGAACGGTGCAACATCCGGCCGAGGAGCTTTGACCTCATCACGAAGAAGGGCGATACCCTCGTCATAATCAAAGTTGTCCCTCACATCGATAGCGTGAGCGCCGATATCGCGTGGGATCTCGACCTGATCGCCCGACTCCTTGATGCCACCCCCCTCATCGTCGGGGAGAGGGCGCGGGACGTGGAGCTTGAGCGCGGGGTTGTCTACATACGCTATGGGCTCTTCGCTATCAGCCCCGAGACCCTCTTTGACTACTTTGTTGAAGGTCTCTCACCGCTGGTCTATGCATCGCCCGGCGGCCTCTACGTCAAGATCAAGGGCGACCTCCTCCATGAGGTCCGGGTGCGCTCCCGGATGTCGCTTGGGGATCTGGCATCAAAGCTCGGTGTCTCCCGCCGGACTATCAGCAAATACGAGAGCGGTATGGGCACAACGCTCGATGTCGCGATCAGGCTTGAGGAGCTCTTCTCGGCTCCGCTCATCGAGATGATCGAGCTCCTCGACTATCAATCTTCAGAGCCCCGCACCCGGCCTGTAGAATCCGCAACCGAGGATATCCTCGTCGACCTTGAGCGTATGGGCATGGAGATACATGCGATGCGACGCGCCCCGTTCCAGGCACTGGCGCTCTTTGACCGGCATACGATCCTCACAGCATACGGAACCTCCCAGAAGGTCGTAAAGCGCGCTTCCCTCATAGGGAGCATATCCCAGATCACGAAGTCGTTTGCGGTGTGCATCGCCACAGATTACAAAAAGCAGAAAAAAATCGGTAAAACCCTCCTTATCGGTGAAGAGCACCTCCATACCCTCGAAGATGGCTCAGACCTCATAGATATGATCAACGGGTGAGAAGATTTATATAGAACTACAAACCTACATTTCTATCGCTTAACAACGGTGATACCTATGTCAAGTCTTGGAGGACAACCAATTCTTATTCTGAAAGAGGGTAGCCAGCGTACCCGCGGCCGTGACGCCCAGTCCGGCAATATCGCAGCCGCAAAGGCTGTCGCAAGCGCTGTACGGACAACACTCGGACCCAAGGGCATGGACAAGATGCTCGTCGATACCATCGGTGATGTCGTCATCACAAACGACGGTGTGACCATCTTAAAGGAGATGGATATCGAGCACCCTGCCGCAAAGATGATGGTCGAGATCGCAAAGACCCAGGATGATGAGGTCGGCGATGGTACCACGACTGCCGTGGTCATCGCAGGCGAGCTCCTGAAGCGCGCCGAGGATCTCCTCGACCAGGATGTGCACCCGACGGTCATCGCCCACGGATACCGGATGGCTGCTGAGAAGGCGCAGAACGTCCTTGATGAGATCGCCATCGCCGTCAATCCTGACGACATGGATATGCTCAAGAAGATCGCCGACACGGCCATGACCGGCAAGGGTGCCGAGGCTGCAAAGGAGAAGATCACCGAGCTCGTCGTCAGGGCGATCACGATGGTCGCTGAGGATGACGGCACCGTCGATACCGACTTTGTGAAGGTCGAGAAGAAGGTCGGCGGATCCATCGAAGACTCCGAGATCGTCGAGGGCATGATCATCGACAAGGAGCGTGTGCACCCCGCCATGCCCCGCATCGTCAAGGACGCGAAGATCCTGCTCCTGAACGCTGCCGTCGAGTTCAAGAAGACCGAGGTCGACGCCGAGATCAGCATAACGAGCCCCGACCAGCTCCAGATGTTCCTCGATGAAGAGGAACGGATGATCAAGGGCATCGTCGACAAGATCGTAGCGAGCGGCGCAACCGTCCTCTTCTGCCAGAAGGGTATCGACGACATCGCCCAGCACTACCTCGCCAAGGCCGGCATCTTTGCTGTGCGGCGTGTCAAGAAGAGCGATATGGAGAAGCTCGCCCGCGCCACCGGTGCGGCCATCGTGAGCTCAATCGACGCCATCGCCCCCGAAGAACTCGGCAAGGCCGGCAACGTCGAGGAGAAGAGGATCTCCGGCGAAGAGATGATCTTCGTCACCGAGTGCGAGAACCCGAAGGCGGTCTCGGTCATCATCCGTGGTGGCACCGAGCATGTCGTCGCCGAGCTTGACCGCGCCATTGAGGATGCTCTCCGGGTCGTCAGCGTTGCCCTTGAGGACAAGAAGTTCGTCGCCGGCGGTGGTGCACCCGAGATCGAGCTCTCGCTCCGTCTCCGCGAGTACGCTGCAACCGTCGGAGGGCGTGCCCAGCTCGCCATTGAGGCGTTTGCAACCGCGCTTGAGATCATCCCGAGAACACTTGCCGAGAACGCAGGTCTCGATCCGATCGATATGCTCGTCGCCCTCCGCGCAGCCCACGAGAAGGGTGGCGAGACCGGGAAGTACATGGGACTTGATGTCTTCAACGCGGTCTCCGGGGATATGCTCAATGCGGGTGTTGTCGAACCCCTGCGGGTGAAGACTCAGGCGGTCTCAAGCGCCGCCGAGGCTGCCGTCATGATCCTCCGGATCGATGATGTCATCGCCTCGTCCAAGTCTGCCGGCCCCTCTCCTGAGGAGATGGCTGCTATGGGCGGTGGCATGGGTGGCATGGGCGGCATGCCCCCGATGATGTAAGATCACCGTACCGCGTCACCACAATACGGTCCGGGGCCACTTCGGTCCCGGTCTTCTCATTTTTATTCTGTTCCCGGCATCGCGCCTCTTTCGGGCTATATTCCCTGCAAAATCCAATTCAGCACATCAAAGGAGCTCACGCTAAATACCAGCAGATATGTACCCCCTTGAGTAACTATTCCGGCCCCGGAGGCGCGGGATAGGGAGCATATACCCGGATGACGATGAAAAGACCCGTGCGGCCGTCGCTTCCCCTAGTACTCTATCTCCTGCTCGTTATCCTGCTTGCGATGGCCCCCGCCGTCTACCTGATATCGTTTGCCGGGTATTCCAGCGTCAGGCAGGGGTTTGAGGCTGATGCGGGGGTGCTCCAGGACCAGACCGGGCACAGCACCGGTCTTGCGGTGCGCCTGATAGGTGCCGGGAAAAAACTCCTCGACGATACCCTGGACAACGAGATGCAGGAAGGATTCGGCCCGTTTGTCGCCGAATATGAACGGGTGGGCGGGGACCCGGGTGCGATGGATCTCACCCGGGTGAAGGAGGAGCTCGGGGGCAGGATGGATCTCTACATAATCAACGAGGGCGGCGTCATCGAGTACACCACCCACCTCCCCGAGCTCGGGTACGATTTCAAGGAGATTCCTGATTTCTACGACCGCATAACAGATATCCGGCTCAACGGCACATTTTCATCTGACAGGGTCGTCCCCGATCTCACGACCGGTGAGCGCCGGAAGTATGCCTACCTGCCCTCCCCCGACCGCCGCTACCTCTTCGAGCTCGGACTTGTGGATCCGGAGTTCCTGCAGCAACGTGCGGAATTGAGCTACATGGATGCGATCGGTGAGGTGGTAAAGAACGACCCCCACGTCAGCACTGTCCGGGTCTTTGACTTCCGGGGCGAGCGGATCGCAGGCGAGGCACATCCTGACGA
>JAAZID010000338.1 GCA_012510295.1 Methanomicrobiales archaeon
GGGGCGATCCTGGTCCACCTCAAGGGGCAGCCGGCCCGGTCAACCCGCCGGGTGCTCCGGAGGCTCAACGATTCGCTCGATCTCCCGGTCGTGGTCTTCACCGACGGTGACCCCTGGTCCTACCGGATATACGCAAGCGTCGCCTACGGCTCGATCAAGAGCGCCCATATGTCCGAACTCCTGGCGACGCCGCAGGCGCAGTTCATCGGGGTGCAGCCCACCGATATATCGGATTACAACCTCCCCTCCGACAAACTCACCGAGCAGGATATCAACGCCCTGAAGGCGGAGCTGACCGATCCACGGTTTGCAACCGATTACTGGCATACCCAGATCAACCTGCAACTTGAGATGAAGCTCAAGTCCGAGCAGCAGGCGTTCGCGAGCCGGGGGCTCGACTTCGTGACGGAGGAGTACCTGCCGACGAGGTTGTCTGAGATGGGGGTTATATGAGAAGGGGCCGGTGGATGCCCCTCACCCGGAGGCCGGCGCTCCTCAATCCTGGAGGAACGCCCTCAGGGCTCTCGCTTTGTTCTGGAGAGATGCCCGCTCAAAGCCGAAGATACGGCTGATCGCCTCTACAACGGGAGGGGCGCTCCTCCCCCGCCGAATCAGGCCCATATCCTGGCAGGCAGCATAGATAATTCCTGCGCTCCAGAGAACGGGATCTCCGCGCAGGAGCGGCGAATCCGGATGAACAGAGAGTGCTCCGGCGATCTCTCTGCACCGCTCGATGACGGCGTCATCCTCAAACTGGTCATGGAACTCTTCGCACCTGGCGACGATCATGGTGATTCGCAGGTTATCGTTGTAATTGTCGAGCGTTCCGCCCTGAGTCAGGTTATGGAATCTTTCATCATCAGAGTCAAACCCGGCTATTGTGAGGAGCTCCTTCATTGCGAAATTGGCGACCGCACCCAGATCGTCCAGGTCTATGCCTGAGTCTTCTAATTTCTCCAGGAGATACTCGAATATGTCCTGATCTTTCTGCCGGTTCATGACTGCTTCCTTGAAGGCGGGTTCTGCCTCCTCAAGGGCGGAGATGAGCCCGGATGCGTTTGTGATGCGGCCGGCTTCTTCCATGTGCGTCAGGAACCGGCAGAGGATCGGGACGGCGTTCTCCAGCCACGCATCCATGATGAGCGGGTTTTTCGAGAGTTCTTCAACCAGGCATTGCTGCACGGACGGGGCATCCCAACCATCGGTTTTTGCTCCGTAGTCGAGGCGCATGAACGTGCAGAAGGCCATAACGGTATCTCTGGCCATACGGGCGCCCTTATCCCCGTATACCGCCCACTCCGCCTCAACAAACGCATCGATATGAGGTCCAGTATCCCGTATGATGGCAGTGATCGTGGCCTCTATCTCTGCTATATCTTTGGACAGGATCGTATCCGGGGTCTCGTCAGGGCTCTCACCCGGCTCTCCTGAGGCGATATCGCCTGCACTCCATCCCGGGGGATACCAGAGGACTGCGGCATCAGGATCCTCGACATACCCGCAGATGCCGCTCCGCGGGGAGTTTGAGATGCTGTTCGCATCATCGGGATCGTACCCGGCGTGCGCGAGACACTCGCGGCAGTAGTGGTGCAGGGTCTCCTCGTCATAATCCTCCAGGACATAAATCGCCTCCCCGCCGCAGAGGTCGCAGGGGATTTTCGGTGGGTCGTTTCGCGCGATCAGGCAGAGAGGACCATCCGGCGGCACAAGGGGTGTCTCCCCGATCAC
>JAAZID010000339.1 GCA_012510295.1 Methanomicrobiales archaeon
ATGGTGGCAAACTCGGCGTCGCGGTACTTCTTGCTCATCAGGAGAGCGATGATCTCGGGGTATTTGACGAACGGGGCACCATTCGGGTTGTCGGTCGTGAGCATGCACTGCCAGGGGCTCTCTGTGAGGAGAGCAAGCTCAAGACCGATAGCCCACATGATCGAGTTGACCAGGTTCTTGCGCCGGTAGAGGACCGGTATGATCCCGGATCCGGTCTCGAGTTCCACGTCGTGGTTGCTCCATTTATCGTGGTGGAGGCGGTAGAGGTTGAACTCCATCGGGCCGTCGGCGGTCATCGTGGTCGTCCGCCCGAACATCACCTGTCCCATATCGATGACGATCTGCGGTCGCATGTTGACAAACCGCGCGATCGGTTCACTCTTCGAGCAGAAATCTTTCCAGCCCGATCCACCGTAGGCGTGGAACTGGACATGGGTGGCATAGAGGGTCTGCCGCTTCGGGTTCAGGTCGGGGATGAGCCCGAGGGTTCCGAGCGTGCAGGTGTAGTTCCCCGGCGTCCCGAGGTTGTTGCAGTGAAGGTGGACCGAGTGCGGGAGGCCGAGGAGCTCGTTTGCCTCGACGATCGATGTGATGATCTCTGCCGGCGTCACCTCAAAATAGGGCACCGGATCTCTGATGCATGAGACATTCTTTCCCCACTGCCAGGCCTCGGTGCCGCCCGGATTCGTGAGCTTGACGGCGAATGCCTTCACCGCCTGGAGCGTCCAGGCGATGATGGCAGCAACCCTTTTCGTGTCGTCATCACGGATAGCCTCCATGATCCCCCAGTTCCCATCAAAGAGGGCGTTTGCCATCGTATCCTGGAGCGGGGTATAGAGGAACTCTTCATGGGTGTGGCGGGCCTCAAGCGGCGCCATAGCACCCTCGAGCAGGGTCGTGTAGCCCATCGCGCTGTAGCGGTAGCTGTTGCCGTATGTGGTCGGGACGCTGTAGCCGGATGTGGCGTGCATCGGTCCGCACCGGGACGTCCTGCCGGCTCGCATGTCCTCCGGGCTCATGTACCGGCCGAAGTTCACCTTCGTCCCGCATATGTGGGTATGCGAGTCGATCCCGCCCGGGAGGGTGAGCGCGCCGTGCGCATCGATCACCTCGGCCGCACCGCTCACCTCCTCGACGATCCTCCCATCGCGGATGGCGATATCCATCGTCTCAGCGTTGATACCCCTGAGCGGATCGATGACACAGGCGTTCTTTATCAGGAGTTCGTTCATCTCTCTTGCTCCTCCTGCATCAGTGCATACATCCGGGAGAGGATCTCCTCATCGGATGGGTAATCGGTAGAGAGGATCTTCCTGGTCCTGATGGGAACCCCATCCATCCGGTAGGCTGTCCCCTCCGCATCGATACCGGTCACCGCCACCGGGATCTGGATGTTGCAGAACGCCGTGGTAGCGTTCGGGTAGGGGTCGAGCTGGATCACCGGGATATCGGCGAGGTGTTCGAGGCACCGGCGCGGGAAGTGGGCGGCTGGATCGCTCCCGATGATCAGCGCCGCATCGCACTCCTTTCTGGCCAGGATGTCCACCGCCGTGGTCTCTCCGGGGTTGTAAAACGCGATCCCCCGGGAGTAATCGATACCATAGGGGTAGCCGGTCATCCAGGTATTCACCTCGTTTGACCCGTAGACGTTGTAATGGCCTCGCATAGCCGAGATGGTGAACTTCGTGTGTCGGTTCAGCTCAGAGACCAGCTCGATGGCGTTTCGTATGTTCTTGTATTTCCCCTGGGTCATCGTGAGCCCGAGCCCGAAGAAGACCGCGCCGAACTTCGCTTCCTTGCAGAGATCGGCCACCCGTATGAGTTGTTCGCGGGTGATGCCTGCAACGGTCTTTGGTATCGTCTCCGGTTTCCCGCGGACAAGAGCCCGTAGCGCCGAGAGGACCGCATAATCTCCGCCGGGTTTGATCTGTAAGAACTCGTCGGCGACGTTCGCGGTCTCGGTCTTTCTGATATCCACGACGATGATCTTCCTGTCGCGGAAGGCGTTTTCGAGGAAGAACCCGTCAGCGTAGTACGTATACCGGGAGAGATGGCGGGGGTGGGCGTCGATCGGATTTGAGCCCCAGTAGATCACGAGGTCGGCGCGGTTCTTCACGACGCCGAGTGTGCATCCGGGGTGCCCGACCTCCTGGATCGCGAGGATCGACGGCCCGTGGCAGACCGAGGATGTGTTATCGATGACACCGCGTACGAGTTCGGCCATATGCACCCCCACGCACTGGGCCTCCCCGTGGGTGCCGCTCCATCCGTAGAGGAGCGGGCGCTCGGCCGAGGTGAGTATATCTGCGGAGCGCTGTACCGCTTCATCGTAGGTGATCTCTCTCCACTCGCCTCCGTCACGCAGGATCGGTTTTTTCATCCTCTCTTCGCC
>JAAZID010000340.1 GCA_012510295.1 Methanomicrobiales archaeon
CAGCGGGTGAGGTCTTCCGCAGGCTTTCCCAGGAGCATGATATGGATCTCGCAGAGTTTGGTCGACTCGCGGAGAGCGAACCCTCGGTCGACCGGATGATCGATGAGAGGCAGAAGGAGATCGGGGAGGCTTCAGATTCGATCGTCGTCGAGGGGAGACTCTCGGGCCGGATGATCGCAAACGCCGATCTCCGGATCTGGCTTGCGGCATCGCTCGAGTGCCGGGCAAAGCGGATCGCGGGAAGGGATAATATGGGCGAGGAGGAGGCGCTCGCCTACACCCGGGACCGGCAGCACTCGGAGGCCACCCGCTACCGGAACTACTACGATATCGACATAAACGATCTCTCACCGTATGATCTCGTGCTCTCGTCGGAGACCTTCGGTGTTGATGCCCTCGGCGCGATCGTTGATGTGGCGATAACCTGCTTTCAGCAGCAGAGAAAAGTCCTCCAGGAGCCCTGAGCCGGTGCCTCCTCCCGCGCGGGAGGGAGGAGTATGCGAAGGGCCGGTCCCCTTAACCCCGCCTTGCTTTTATCTTTTTGATCCGCCGGAGCCGCACCGCATCCTGCCGCTCCATCTCATCGCGCCGGTACTCGATTAGCCGGCGGAGGTCGGTGAGTTCCGGGATGACCTTGAACTCAAGGGCGTTCACGCGCCTCCGCGTCCGTTCGATATCATCAAGCAGCTGTACGATCCCTCCTTCGAGTTCAGCGCTTGTGATGACCTGGGAGATGAGTTCCTCGTAGGCGTCGGCGGCATCGTCGATGACGGATGATGTTGCGAGGATGCCATAACCCCGCTGGATGAGCGTCTTCTTCACCATAACCGGTTCCAGTGTGGGGAGGCGCACGCCAAAGATGTTCCTGTGATCTATCGTATAGGTCGGGGTGATCTCTACGGAGAGCGCTGCAAGGAGCACCCCGGTCGCCCCCTCCATCATGGTGGCGATAGCCGCCATCTCCCGGGCACGAGCGAATCTCTCCTCAAGAACCCTGCGCTCATGGACGGCCTGATCGGTGAGTTTGATGAGTTCAAGCATCATGCCGTCGAGTTTCATCTTCAGGATCCGGTGTATCCGCTCCGCGAGCGCCATCCGCCGCCGGACGATCAGCAGGCCCGAACGGGTTGGTTTGATCTCACTGGAAGGCATGGTATCTCACCTATATGACGATGTACTGCCATATCCTCTCGGATGGAAGGTCGAATGCTTTTCCTCGTGCTATCGCTCGCAGGTTTGCGACTTCGTAGCGTTTCCGCTCCAGGTAGGCGAGCATCGGCAGGAGCGAGAACGGGTAGCGGCGGGAGAGACCCTCAAGTTCTCCGAGCCTGATGCGGGTGATCGCTATCTCTATCTCATGAACAGGGAGCAGGTGTTTGTGCCACCGCTGCCAGACCAGTTCGGCAGCATCGTTGCTGGAAAAACTCGGCTCCTGCCTGAGCTCGCGCACCGCCCGGGCGAGGATTGGAACGATATCGGTCTGTAGAAAGATGCTCGTGAACTCCTCTTCCGTCCGGGAGTGGTAAAGTCGCCGGAAGAGGTCGACGGGGATGCGACCGCCCGGGATCATGGTCTGGTCGATGGTCGCGATCTCGCACCCCTCTTCGCCGCAACGGAGCCGGAGGAGGTTTTTCATGTTGGTTATATCGATCTCGAACCGGAGGTAGGTGAATAATTCCTTGCATCCGCTATATCCTGACGCGACAAGACCGAGCAGCCCCGCATAATAGCTCATGTAGAGATCGTTCTCCATCCGGGCAAACACACCGGGTTCCCCGCAGGTCCGGTGGTATCCCCTCAGGACCGGGTAGAGCCGCCACCCTTCAAGGGCATCCAGCGCCTCATGGCAGGTCGTAAGGCTCAGGAGGTGGTCGAGGAGGGATCTATCGAGTTCACCTGCGGGGACCAGGAGATCACGAACCTGCTCCCGGGGGATATCAAAGAACGTACCCCGGAGGATCGCCATGATGTTTGCAATATCCCACCGGGCGAGGTACTCACCGGCCAGGGTATGCAGATCCCGGGGAACGATCGACATGGCATGCCGGAACGACCGCGCCAGGTTACGGTTCGCGGCCTCCTCGACGAGCCGTGCGCCGGAGTAGTCGGGTGTCAGTTCCATGATCTCCTGGTAGTCCTCCCGCCGCCCGACGTAGGTGATGATGCCTGGTATGCCCATCTTCATGATCCGGCGGTAATCCTCACGTGAGAGGAGTTTTGTCCTGCGTATGCGAAACCGGGTGCAGGCATAGATGCACGATGGCGATATCAGGCCGGGCAGGGTCATATAGTATTCAGATTAGTGTAGTCTCCATAAAATATGCTTGCATATAGATGACCACTGGAAGGAGAGTAGGCGCGGAACGGGGCCGGGCAGTCGGGAGATAGCCTGTATTGGTTATGAAACCACACAGTCGAGCGGGGGAGTGATCCTCCACGACCAAAACCTCATCACCTGCTACCTCCAAAACCCTATGCACAATGGTTCTGACGAAACGGATCATCCCCTGCCTGGACCTCAAAGGTGGGCGGGTTGTCAAAGGCACGCACTTCGTCGATCTGCGTGATGCGGGCGATCCCGTCGAGCTGGCACGGCGCTACAATGAACAGGGTGCAGACGAGGTTGTCTTCCTCGATATCGCGGCATCACAGGAACGCCGGGACACCATAATCGATGCGATTCAGCGAGCGGCAACCGAACTCTCCATCCCGCTCACCGTCGGCGGCGGCATAAGGACGACCGACGACATGCAACAGATCCTCAAGGCCGGCGCTGATAAGGTGAGCATCAACTCAAGCGCCGTCCAGGATCCGGACCTGATATCCCGGGGGGCTGAACGATTCGGCAGCCAGCGTATCGTCGTTGCCATGGATGTCCGGCGAAACTACCGTATAGAACCGGGAAGAACCCCGGTCACCCTCGCCGATGGGCGGGAGTGCTGGTATGAGGTCGTGACCCACGGCGGGAGTCGGGCTACAGGACTTGATGCTGTCGCCTGGGCTCGTGAGGTCGAAGAACGCGGAGCCGGCGAGATCCTCCTCACCAGCATGGAGGCCGACGGGACGAAGGAAGGATTTGATATCCCCATCACCGCAGCGGTCGCGGGTGCGGTCACAATCCCGGTCATCGCAAGCGGCGGCGTGGGCACGCTTGAACATTTTTATGCAGGATTTACAGAAGGAAAGGCCGACGCCTGCCTTGCGGCAAGCGTCTTTCACTACGGCGAGTTTACCGTCCGTCAGGTGAAGGATTACCTGGCGGAGCGGGGTATCCCGGTACGGCTCTGAGGTCGAGCGCGAACGCCGCTACCGGGTGCTCGAGGTCGAACGCGTTCAGGGTCGCAGGGTGGATCTCACCAAACACCCCGACGATCCGATCACCGGCGATGATGTCACCACGACGGCCATCGATGAACACCGGATCATTCGACTCAGCGACACTGTAGGGGAGCGAAAGTTCCCGGCAGAAGACATCGGCTGCCGCATAGGCTTCCGAGAAGTCTGCGCCCGGGTGGATGCTGACTGCGGCGATTTTTTTATAGGTGGCGCAATCCTCGACCACATCTCCCACCGCAAAGAGGCGTTGTGGGAGTTCACGATGTTTGTTAGCCTGGAACATCTCCATGAGCAGGGGGAGGAGGTCTGTCCGGACCACGGTCTGCTCCTCGCTGATCGGGTGGAGCAACCGCAGGGTTCCAGGCAGGGGACTTCGCTGCATATTTTCATAGAGCACCCGGTCGTTTGTGAGGGTGAAGGGTATCATCTCGATGTAGCCAAGACCGATCATCACCGACCTCGCCGCTCCAGCGAGCACGGTGGTTGGGTGTTCCTCTGCTATGGTTGAGGTTGCCGGGAGGGCGGCATCGAAGTTCTCAAACCCGTAGGCGATCGCGACATCCTCGAATATGTCCCAGTCGTGGAGGATATCAGCCCGGTAACAGGGGACGAGAACCCGGACGTGGGAGTTTCCGTCCGGTTCGGCGCCAAACCGCATCCTCGCGAGGAGTTCCGCCATATCTGCAGGAGAGAGGGAGATCCCGAGGAGGGAGGCGCACTCCTCGACCGAGACGACACGCCTCGCCGGCGCGAGCGTGGGCATAACCTCTCCATCGATGGTGACGGTCTCGATCGCCGCCCCCGCCTCGGCGAGCGCGGTGCATATGATGTTTGTCGCCGTCATAACCGCTTTTTTGTCGGTGCCGGTGCAATCGAGCAGGATGTTTCCTGTCGCTGTCGTGACCCTCGTCAGTTCGCCGTTGATGATGGGGGGGAGAGAGAGCACCCGATCGTCGGCATCGATGATCAGCGGGAGGCGGGAGAACTTCTCTACCAGGTGGGCGTAGTCCCGGCCCTTCGGGTGATCGGTGAGGATCTCATCGAGCGTCATCCCGTGGTCGAAGTCCAGCGGGACGAACGAGCGGTCCCGGGGGGAGGCGATGTAGCGGAAGGGCGGTGTGACCGCATCGAGGTCGTGGACCCCGATCGCCACCTTACCCCGCCCGCGGCCGACCGCCCAGTGGAGAGCCTCCTGGAGACCCATAAGGCTCTCGATCGCCTCTTCATCGAGGTCGACGTTCCTGATCACCGCCGAGGCGAGGTGAGGCCGGATACCGGCGAGTCCGGGATCGACCGAGAAGGTGATACCTGATGGGCGGACGGGGTAGACCGGCAGTCCCTCCTCGATCCCGAGGAACCCGCGCATAGCCCGGGCAACGCCCTCGGGCGAGTAGAGGTCGGGTCGGTCCGGGAAGAACTCAACATCGACGTGATCCTCCTCGATCCTCTCGATATCCGCCCCGATCATCGGTATACGATCGATGATCGTCTCCCGGTCAGTCCCGGTCAGCCGCTCCAGGTAGCTATAGGGGAGCGTGATTATCGCCATATCACCGCCTCCCACTGTAGATCGGCGTCTCACGGATCCATTCGACATCGCTCCGGTAGAGGTGCCGGAGGTCGCGGAGACCGAGACGGAGCATCGCCACCCGGCTTATCCCGAGCCCCCACGCGAGCACCGGGTGTTCTATTCCGAGGGGCGCGGTCACCTCCTGCCGGAAGATGCCTGCCCCACCGAGTTCCACCCAGCCGAGGCCGTCGACGTAGAC
>JAAZID010000341.1 GCA_012510295.1 Methanomicrobiales archaeon
CGCAGAGAGGAGCCTCCCCGACGACGTCCCCCGTGGCCGGGTTATGCACCGCAAACGTCTTTCCTGAGAGGGAGTCGCACCACTCGCCGTTGATCAGGATCTTCATGTGGATCTGTATGGGGAAGGGAGTAATATGCGCTCCGGGTCACCCCTGGTACTCGCACCGGCACCCGTTTATCGTGAGCGCCATCACCGCCGCCATACCGGCGAGCAGGAGAAACGCAGCCAGGAAACCGATCCCTCCCGCGACCAGCCCGGCGATGGCGGCGAGGAACGTGAACCCGGCATACGTCGCTGTGTTGAAGAGTCCGACCATCGCGCCCTGCTGGATCCTCGTCTCCGCAAGGAACGCAAGTATAGCGACGATGATCACGCCCGCAAGGCCCCCGATGACCGGGAGGGCGTAGGGCGTGATGTACCCTGCAAGAACCGCTCCCGCCATGAGGACTGCGGAGACCCGTATGGTCCGGGCCGGCCGGAGGGGGATACGGGGTGCTATGAGAACGGCGACGACGGTCGCTATGTTGATCGTCGCGAGCTGGATTGCGAGCATTGAGGGGTCGTTCCCCGTGAACTCCGGGTAGATTGCCGCTATCGCCCCGGTCATGCCCACGAGGACGGCCGCCGCGACAAAGAGCCAGAAGTAGCTCCTGACGATCGCCGGGAGGTTTGCTCTCACAAACCCTCCACGCTCGCTCTCCCGGAGGGTGACGCTCGCCGCAAGCGAGGGAACCGTGAGTGCCGTGAAGAGGGCGATCCCGGCGAGGTGGCTTCGAAAGACCGTATCCAGCCATCCGGCGGCGAGGAGGCCGGCGACAAGACCGAGGTTCTGGGCCGCCATGACATACCCGCTGGTCTCTCCCGCCGAGGGGTGTGAGTTTGCCCACGCGAGCGTTGCCGACATAAACAGCCCCGCCCCGAGTCCCTCGACCACACGGAACGTGAGGAGCGGCAGGCCTGACGGGAAGATCAGGATGAGGATACCGCTTGCGAGGGTCAGGAGAAGCCCGGCATGGATGAGCGGCACGCGGCCGATACGGTCGCTCGCCATCCCCGCCGGGAGCACTGTGACAAAGACGCCAAAAAAGTATGCAGAGTAGACTGCCCCCTGCATCGCCGCTCCACCGGCGAAATCGGGGAGCACCGGGACGACGGCGTTAGAGAGCGCCATCACCACGAATACCCCGAGGAGGATGGGCAGGTTCCGCGACATCCCTAGATCATGCGGTAGGTCTCGAGATTCATGGGGGAGTGCGTCTCGATGCGGTAGCGCTTATAGATGGAGCTTGCAAGATCGATCGTCTTGTTCTCATCGCCGTGGATGGTGAAGATCTTCTCCGGGCGCGGCTGAAGGTGTCCGACGTAGTTCATCAGCTGCTTCCGGTCGGAGTGGCCGGAGAATCCGTCTATGGTCGCTATCTCAAGGTTGATCACGATAGTCTCGCGCCACCCGAGCGGTATCTCGCGCCATCCCTTCTGGATACGCCGCCCGAGCGTCCCGTCCGCCTGGTAACCGACGAAGACAAGGGCGTTTCGCTCATCCGGGCCGAGGGCCTTGAGGTACTCCATCACCGGCCCGCCGCTTAACATACCGCTCGTGGTTATGATGACACAGGGGTCGCCCGATATGACCTTCTCGCGGAGGTCCGGTGAGTCTACCTGGACAAAGGCGTCGGCGAGGAAGGGATTCATCCCCTCCCGGAATATCTGGTTTCGGAGATCGTTGTTGAGGTACTCCGGGTAGGTCGTGTGTATCGCCGTCGCCTCGCGGATCATGCCGTCGAGGTATATCTTCACATCCGGTATCTTCTTCTTCCGGATCCCCTCCTCAAGGGCCAGCATGACCTCCTGCGACCGCCCTACGGCAAACGCGGGGATTATCACCTTACCGCCGCGATTTACCGTCGTCGAGACCGTCTCGTAGAGTTTCTCCTCCGCATCCCTCCTCTGTGGCTGGATATCGTTTGCGCCGCCGTAGGTGCTCTCCATGAAGAGCGCTTCGAGGCGCGGGAACGACGAGACCGCCGGGGAGAAGAGCCGGGTCTTCTGGTAGTTGAAGTCGCCCGTGAACGCTATGTTATAGAGCCCCTCCCCGACGTGGAAGTGCGCTATGGCCGACCCGAGGATGTGCCCTGCGTTGTGGAACGTGAGTTTGATGTCTGGAGCGATATCGGTCACGCTGCCGTAGTTGAGCGTAATTGAGTGCTTGATATAGGTCTTCACCTCGTTTGAGGTGTAGGGGATCTTATCGGTCTCCTTCCTCACGACATCCAGGTAATCGAGCTGGAGCATCGCCGCGAGGTCTCTCGTCGGCGGTGTCGAGTAGACCGGTCCCTCGTAGCCATACTTGAAGAGGAGGGGGACGAGGGCACAGTGGTCGAGGTGCGCGTGGGTGAGTACCACCGCATCGAGGGAGTCGAGCGGGTATATCTCGGGCACGTAGAGGTAGGGAATACCGTTTGTGATGCTCCCCGGTTTCTCACCGCAGTCTAACAGAACCTTGCTCTCTGGCGTCGATATCAGGAACGCCGCCCGTCCGACCTCCCGGCAGCATCCGAGCGTCGTGACGCGCAACCACTGATCTTTGCTCGTGACATCCCTGTGGATGCGATGGCCAATCTTCCGCAGGAACGCCTTTCGCTCGTCCTTCACCGACCGCAGGAACGTCCGGGTCTGCTTCACCGTCGAACTCTCGATAGGCGGTGTTCGGACCACCTTCGGCGTCCATCCTATCTGCTTTGTGATCTCCCGGAGCGTGACACCGTTCTTGCCGATGACGACGCCGGGCTTCTCCGCCTCGATCAGAACCTCACCCGTCTCCGGGTCGAAGAAGAGATCGGATATCCCTGCGCCTTCCGGCACAACGTTTCTGATCTCTCTGGCTGCTCGTTCCGGATCTTCGAGGATATTCGGGCGCACGACGATGCGCTTGCGCAGGTCCCGCGCCAGTATTTTTATCAGGTCTGCCTGATCAGCAAACTGTTTCGGGTCATCGGTGTAGATGACCAGTTCAGGTCCTTCGAACTCGACATCCGAGATCGTAATCCCGCGAGGAACAATCTTGTTGATCTGTTCTTTTAGTTCCTGAAGTTTATTGTCAATCACCATTAAAATCGTCCTAAAAAATGTCAGGTTGTCTGGCGGGCCACAGATGGTGTCTGTAGCCCGCCCACTATAGATTCTTCATATTTATCTTTCATGATCACGACCACCATGATGTTCTCTCCGGACCCGGCGTCACGACGCATAGCCGATCGGACCGCCCTGATAGCGAGATCCTTTGCCTCCTCTTCAGTCATGTCGGGGCGATACTGGTCCTCAAGAACACCGTAGGCGAAGGGAGAACCCGAGCCCGTGGCGACGATCTCCTCCTCCCTGGTCGCCCCGCCGAGAGCATCAACGGAGTAGACACTCGGTCCATCCCCATCGCATCCGCCCATGAGGAGCTGGACGTAGTAGGGATAGTAGCGGTTCTGGTTTAAGTAGTTCGAGAGGAGGGTCGACGCCGCGCCGACGGACATCGTTCTTCCGCGCCGCATCTCGTAGAGGCTGCACTCTACCTGCATGATCCGGACCAGCTGCTGTGCGTCACCGACGCCGCCGGCAGTGGTCATACCGATTCTCGGGCTAATCTTGTAGATCTTTTTAGCACGCTTGCTCGCGATGAGGTTCCCCATCGTCGCCCGCATCTCTGTGGCAAGTACGACGCCGTCTTTGAATATCAGTCCGACAGTTGTTGTGCCCTTCATAATCTGGTCTGAGACATCAAACATTGAAACACCCCTAAAATTTCTAAAACGCTCAAACTCGCTCAAAAGCGCTTAAGCGTATACAACGATACCATAAAACATAAATTTTATCGTCGTACTGGTCTCCAGCACGGTACGATAAGTATCAGTGTACTATATGAACATTGCCTCTTAATTCTATCGCAAGCCCTACCGCTCGGGTAACAGGACCTTGATCAGCTCCCTGTCGAAGAGCATGGCGATGAGCCGCTTATTTCCGTTGACGACCGGGAGCTGGTCTACCCGGGCGCGTTTCATCTTCAGTGCACACTCGCTGACCTCGGCGTTGAGGGGGACCGCGAGGACGTTCCTGATCATTGCGTTCTTGACCGGGATCGGGAGGAGCTGGATCTTTGATATCCCGTAGCTGATGGTGTGCATATCCCGGATGCTCTCCCAGGTCCACTCGTCATCGTCGGTGCCGTTTGAGAAGTCGCTGACCTCGATACCATCCTCAATGCGGGTATGCCTGATCAGATCCCGCTCCGATATGATGCCAGTGAGCGTCCCATCCTCCATCAGGATGGGGATGGCATCATACCCCGAGATCTCAAGGATCCTCCCGACGAGCGAGAGGGGGGTATCCTCCCAGAGGGCGTAGGTCTTGCTGACGTAGTTATCCTTGATGGGTTCCTTCAGGCGCATCAGGGCTATGGCGGCGACGAGGTCGGCCATGCTGATGATCCCGGTCAGGGCCCCCCCCTCCACGACCGGGAGTCTCCTGATGTTATGCCGTATCATCAGTTGCGCTGCCTCGGATATGGGAGCATCCGGCCTGATGATGACGGGGTCGGGTGTCATCAGGAGACCGAGCTGGGTCTCATCTGCTTTCCGGAGGAGATCCTTGCGGGTGATGATACCGACAAGTTCGCCGTCTTTTAAGACCGGCACACCGCTTATGCCGGTGCGTTTCAGGATGCGCAGGACATCGTCTCTGTTTCCAGGTATTTCGACACAGACCACGTCGGTCACCATATAGTCACGGACGAGTATCTGTTGAGGGTTTATGATCTCACCACCGTTGTTGTAATTGAACTGTTTCGCACGACATAATCGGTCACACTGCCGAGGAAGAGACGGTCGATGCCGCTCTTACCGTGGGATCCGAGAATGATAAGGTCGACTCCCAGGTCTTCTGCGAGGGAGACGATCTGGGATCCGGCATGTCCCTGCCGGAGATATGTGGTGACAGGAACGCCTGCCGCATCCGCTTTCTCTCGAGCCGATTCGAGGATCTCTTCGCCCTCCTTCTGCAAAACACTGTAGATGATCTCAAGTGTGTTGTCCATGGGAAGGGATGAAAATAGCCCGGACTCGATCACATAAATGACATGAACTTCAGCGTTCCAGACACGAGCCTCTTCGATTGCTGTCTCCAGGGCACGACCGGCTGGTTTGGAACCGTCTATGGCAACAAGTATCATACGGAACATACACACACCACGCAGAACAGATACTTCTTATTTATTTTCTACTGTACATTTAAAACATTTTGTTCAATGGAGGAGGAATCCAGCCGTTTTACCATGGTCGCCAGGATATCCTTGCTGAAGGAAAGGTTGTGTCTCCCTGGATCGATAACGAGAATAGAAGATTTCTGTCCTTCTTCGAGGAATCCGCTCCTCCCGGCCAGGCCTGCACCCGCGATCGCGGCACGCAGGATATCGACGGGCGGCGCGCGGTAGAGGGTTGCGACGAATGCCATCTCCTGGAGCATGTCGGGCTGGACGAACATCACGTTGTCGGTCCCGAGATACAATTGTCCTCCGAGTTCGAGGATACGGGCGATCGGCGGGCGGGCCGGTGATCTCGTAGCCCCGAGCAGCCAGTTCGATCGCGGGCAGACGGCGATGGGGATATCCATATCGATGATCCGCCGGAGGTCCGCATCGGTCGCGTGGGTGCAGTGGACGAGGAGGTCAGGCTCAAACGCGAGAGCATCGTCGATGTCGTCCCGGTTCTTCTCGCCGGCGTGGAAGGCGACGAGTCGGCCGGCCGCCCTCGCCCTCCTGACGATCTCCTCAGCGTTCGCCACATCGTGGACGCTGCTGATGCCTGCCCCGTCGCTCACCTCCTCCC
>JAAZID010000049.1 GCA_012510295.1 Methanomicrobiales archaeon
AGAACCGTATCCACCGCCAGAGGGTCGCTCCCGGCGAGGATCACGCCGATCTTCCGGGGGCTCCCCGCCTCCGGGCCATCCCCTTCCATCGCCATGACCGCATCCATGATCTGGAACCGGGGTTTCATGCACTCGTTGAGGTCGACGAGCATCCTCCCGAAGGTATCCGCGTCCTGGAACCGGAAATGAAAGACCGGCTTTTCAAGCCCCGGGATGAGCCCGAAGAGGTTTTTTGTGGCCCCCGTCATCCGGATCCACATATGGGTCTTTGCCTTTGAGGCGACCACGATAGCATCGGCCTCGACCGCCGGGGTGATGATGGAGAACTGCTTCATCACCGCGCCCTCCGGGTAGGAGACGGTCTGGTAGCCGGCATCGTAGTTCAGGGCGGCACCGGTCTCCTCCGCCACCGTGGTATACCCGGCACGCGCGTACGCCCGCCGGAGGTTCGCCCCGTTGTATACGATACCGCCGCCCGGGCTATCGGCGATGGTGACCCGGCACCCGTGTTCCACGAGCAAGCGGGCGACGGCGGCGAGAACCGCCGGGTGGGTGGTGACACACCTCTCCGGTTCCCGGCCCTGCAGGAGGTTTGGTTTGAGGAGGATCGCATCGCCCGGCGCGATAAATCGCTCCAGACCACCGACGAGGTTGATCGCGCGTCTCGTGGCTGAATCGACCTCCTCGCGACCGTAACTGTTGCACCCGACGACGGCGACGGTCGCATCCCGCCCGGCCGGCTGCATCCTCACTCCTTCCCGAGGCGGGCGAGTGCCTCCTTTGCCGCAAGCATCGCCGCCCCTTGCTTGGTCCGCCCCTCCCCTCTTCCGAGGGGGATCCCGCCGACGGTCACCCTGGCACCCCATACGGGGCAGTTCCCCGGTCCGGTCCGGCGGTAATCGTACACGAGATTGCCGAGGTCTGTCTGGGCGACGTATTCCTGGAGCCTTCCGCGGTAGTTCCTCCGGGTGTCGCACTCCGCGATCTCATCCTCAAATATAGCGAGAACCACCTCCCGCGCCACATCGAGGCCACGGTCGAGGAAGATGGTGCCGATAAGCGCCTCGAACGCATCAGCGATGATGGAGTCGGTCAGCGCCTGCCCCCTCCTCCTTATGGCACCATCGATACCGAGCTCCTGTTCGAGCACAATATCGGCGAGTTTCGTGTTCCGGGTCACCTGGAGTCTCCGGTTCATCTCGCCGGGCGGGAGGTCATAAGCATTGTAGAGGTGGTCGGCGATGATGAAATCGAGGACGTAATTCCCCAGGAACTCAAGTCGCTCGTTGTCCTCGACCACCACCTGGGGGTATCCGGCGCTGTTCGCCCACGACCGGTGGGTCAGCGCCCGGTCGTAGAGGTTGAGGGCCGCATCGGTGAGATCGGTGATCCCGAACGGGGAGGCGGCGAGGAGCGCGCGTAGTTCTGCCCTCCGGTCGCGGCCGGCAGGCTCAGGGTGCCGGGAGCGCCTTCGCCGGAAGAGGTCGCCGATACGAAATTTGTCCAGGATGGTAGAGAATCTCATGGTCGCCTGGTGCAGGAATATTTTGTTGCTCTATAGAATGGCTTTCACTCACACCGATAAACCTTTGCCGGGACTGCCCCTGCACGCGGTAACCTTTTCG
>JAAZID010000450.1 GCA_012510295.1 Methanomicrobiales archaeon
ATCGAGTCCATATCTGTCCCCATTGTGGGCTGATGATGGACCGCGACCAGAACGCGGCGATCAATATTATGAGATTGGGGCTGCAATCTCTGGGCTGAAATGCCCTGGATGCCCCCGATTTCAATCGGGGGAGCAGTCACCCGAGGTGTTCCCATCACCGAAGGACCAGTTCCATGCTGTTGGGCTACCGGCCGAGTTATCGGTGAACTGGACGGCGAGCGGGGCTACCCCGGCAGTCACGTTCGCTGTGAAGTTCGTTGCCAGCGGATCCAGCACGGTTATCGTGGCCGGGGAACTCAGGTTGTATCCGTAGGCATTGCTCGCGTTCAGGGAGACGTTGTATCTGCCGGCGCTCTCGTAGGTGTGGGCAGGGTTCTGCACGGTCGAGGTATTCCCGTCTCCGAAGTCCCAGAGCCATGCAGTCACGTTGCCGGCGCTCCGGTCGGTGAACTGTACCGTGAGAGGTGTGTTACCCTCGGTTGGATCAACGGTGAAGCCTGCGGCCGGTGGATCCAACACGGTGATCGTGGTTGAGGTACTTGTACTGTGTCCATAGGCGTTACTCGCGTTCAGGGAGACGGTGTATCTGCCAGCGCTCTCGTAGGTGTGGGCGGGGTTCTGCACGGTCGAGGTATTCCCATCACCGAAATCCCAGAGCCATGCTGTCACATTGCCGGTGCTCCGGTCGGTGAACTGGACGGTGAGAGGAGCGTTACCTCCGGTTGGATCAGCAGTAAATACCGCCGCCGGCGGATCCAGCACGGTGATCGTGGCCGGGGAACTCAGGTTGTACCCATAGGCGTTGCTCGCGTTCAGGGAGACGATGTATCTGCCGGCGCTCTCGTAGGTGTGGATCGGGCTCTGCACGGTCGAAGTCTTACCGTCCCCGAAGTCCCAGAGCCACGAAGTCACATTGCCAGTGCTCTCATCGGTGAACTGGACGGTGAGGGGCGTGTTGCCCTCAGTGACATTCACGGTAAACTTTGCGGCCAGCTCATCCCTCAGCGTAACTGTGGTGGTTCCATAAACAGTATCAGCCGGGTCGCATTTCGCGTTTGGCTGCATAACGGCGTAGATGGTATAGTTGCCGCAGCCGGACAGAAGGCCGCATACACCGGTATCCCACCGGTACGCCCACGTATCGTCAGACTCAACATCCACCCGGGTAAACGTGCCGGCATCCCTGGTTATGCTCGCTACTGCCAGGTCATCAAGTCTCGATCCGTTCGCGGCAAGCCCCGGTCCCGTAGCGAAGAGGTATGTTACCACGCTCCCGGTGTTTGTTCCAGAGAGCAAGATCTCCTCACCGATGGGGTACACACCGGAGCCGGCGGCGACGATAGTTACGTCACCTTGCACGACCTGCACCCTGATCTCATCGAAGGCACCCGTATCTGCCGGATCCTCAGCGCGGATGGTGAACCACGTATCAGTGGTACTCTGGTTGGTCTCAAACTGGACGTAGCAGGTGCCTGTGGCATCGGTTGTAACGATCACGTCAGTGGGACTGTAGTTGCGGATCCCGGCCTGGCCGGGCGTGACCACAGGATAACTTTCGGGGGCGACGCCGCTAGCATTCTCGACGAAGATGCGGTAATCCTTCTCTGCCTCGCCAGTAATGACCACAACAAACCCATTCCCGCGCACGACAACATCCTTATTCGCGGTGAGGACGACTGGAACCCGGGCGTCTATAGTAAAGCCCTGCTGAAGCACGGCGGTCTGCCCATCAGGATTCTCGACAAACACATCCCGGGGGCCTGCCGCACAACCGGTGAGGTTGAACGTGCAGGTGATCTGTGATGGAGAGACTACGGATACCCCGGTGGCAGTGATATCCGGCTGCCCCGCCCAGGTGAGTCTCACGGTTGCACCATCACAAAAACCCGCCCCGGAGAGGTTGGTGACCTGAACGGTCTGGTTCTGGTAGCCGCGATCCGGGACGATACCGGTTATGGAGGGAGGATCCTTATGTACTACTGTGAAGGCCTTCAGGCATGGGCTGACATCTTCGTAACCTTTGATGAAGTCGATCAGGTCTACCCACTCACCATTACGGTACACATAACCTTCGCCGGGCCCCGCTGTGGCCTTACTTGAGTAGCCGCTCACCGGGTATTCAACCGGGATCGGATAATCATAACCCGGCGTGGTCAGGCGCATCACGATCGAGAACTTCTGGCCGGCGGAGAGATTGACCGGGTTCTCAAGCGGGATTGTGCGGTATCCAGCATCGGTGACCATCCCTGCCTGGGACGCAACCGGCCCTGAGGTGTTTATCGGGTCTATTGCAGGATCGAGATAGATATCCAGTTCATATGGGGAGTCGCACTGTGCCACGTAGAGGCTTACCGCGCGGATCTCTTCGTCGGAATCGGCGGTGAAGACGGCTGCAAACAATCCTGTCTCGCTTCTGGTGCCTAAGCTCGTAACCCACCCGAGAGGGTCATGCTGGTAGGAAGCATCGTAATTGTCGACATCTTCTGCGAGAAACACGGTATTGTAGGATCCCATAATGGAATCAAAGTAGGAGATGTGGAAGTACCCTCTGCCACCAAACTCCGTGCCCCAGCTATTCTTGATGATCCATGCGCCATCTCCCGGAGGGGGGGTGGTAAACAGGTTCCTGTCGTATGTATCATTCCATCCAACGATGGTCACAGCATGGTTAAGACTCTGTGTGCCGTTATAGTAGTAGCTGGCAGTTTCTGAGTTATAATAGGGATAACTTTTTGCCATGAACATGCAGGTGTACACTGCCCCGTGCTCCATGATAGCCCGCTTGAGAGCGACAACTTCATCCGGGCCCGTCAGATCCGGGAGAAAAAGCACATCCTGGACATGCATCTCAGGAGCGAGATCTGTCGGAGATACGCCTGACCCGTCATCATAGGGGTCGTCCTCCTCGTTCACCGGTCCGGTCCATCGGGCGAGGTATGCGGTTGCCATACAGTGGTTTCCACCATCGCCAGCGTCACGGTCGAATCCCTCCGGATAATTGCGCGAACAGAGGTTCTTCATGTGATTCTCAGAAAAATCCCGGGTTTCTCCGGGGAGGAGAGATGACTCAAGCGAAGCGATGGTTGAAAATGCCCAGCATGAACCGGCGCGGTCCTGATTCTTCACCGGAGTCACTCGTCCCTGTGAGCGAAGGTCATATACCTCAGGGAGAACCTCCTGCATCAACATAGAGGCAGAGCGTGGCTCGCTTGCCCTGATATGGGAGAGATCGAGGGGTGAAGGGGTCAGTCCTGGTGGATGCATGTCTCCAGTCTCGGACGAGGCCAGCACATATTCTCCCGTAGTTTTCTGATATTCAAGGAAATTCGGATTGATCGGCGCAGCCGAGATGCTAATGCCGTTTTCCATCGCAGTCGCCGGTACAGCAAGCGTTATGCCCACAACGAGGGCAATAACCACGATGATCTGCTTCTGGGTGATCACGTATATAAGAAGTCTCCGTGGGCGATGCCGCGTGTTCCTTTCGAGCGCTCAGGAGGTGCGGTAACGCTACAGAGATCTTTTAACATCCTTTATTTACATGTTCTGTTATGGAAATCGCACCATTGATTCTACAGACGGATGAATTCGCCCTGAGTATGAATTCCTTCGTTCTGGGGACGAACTGTGGATAGTGAAGCCTCGTCGAAACACCCGCGCGCAGTAGTCGGAGACGAGACCCTCCGTTCCCTGTGGCGGTCTGGCCGGCCAATGCGCACCTGAGTGGTTCAGAGACCTTTGGTCTTCTGAATATCCGGTCTCCATCCGGTTGTACCGAAAACTCTTCCGGAAACGCTAGCCACAAGGCCGGGAGGCAAGGATCGGTACACTATCCACCCCGTTTCCCCGGCACCGGCAGTGCGGCGCGATCCCGTATACTAAACCTATATACGAGAACCCGCAAATATACCAGATAATCAATTCTCTCCTGCCGGCGGGAAGAACCATGCAGTATCCTAGACGAGAAGAATTCTTGCTGCGACTCATAGCGACTTTAGCGCTGGTAGCCCTCTGCATCGCTCCGGCATCGGCGGACTCCGGGGAGTGCGAGCGAATCGTCATCGGTCTCCAGGGAGGGTCAGTGCAGGTCATGGGTGGCGCCGGCTTCTCTCCATCAGATCTCCAGGTTGTCAATGATCTGGCCGAACTCGGCGCAGTGGTCGTATCGGTCCCCGACCCGGATCAGTTTATGGAGGAGGTCTCGCGGTGCCCGGGCGTGAGGTTCGTCGAACGCGACATCGCCGTCTACGCCCTCGATATGCCGGCCTATATACCCGACGACCCCCAGTATGCCGGGCAGTGGGGGCCGGAAGCGATCGGGGCGGAGTACGCCTGGGCGATCGAGCGGGGGGAGAGCCGGGTCACCATCGCCGTCATCGATACCGGGGTCGACTATACGCATCCTGATATAGCGGGCAACTACATCGCCGGAGGGTACGACTGGATCAACGATGACGATGACCCGATGGACGACCACGGCCACGGGACACACTGTGCGGGCATCGCCGCCGCGGTGAGCAACAACACGCTCGGGATCGCGGGCATCGCGCAGTCCGGCATCATGGCAGAGAAAGCGCTGGACTCTCAGGGTAACGGCACAAGTTCTCTGACCGCAGAGGCGATCCGGCATGCCGCAGACAACGGGGCGGATATCATCAGCATGAGCCTGGGCGCTTCCGAACAATCAAATATACTGAAAGAGGCCTGCCAGTATGCATGGGAGAAAGGATGTATACTCGTTGCAGCCTCAGGGAACAGTGGAACAGGCCGGGTCTACTACCCGGCGGCATACGACACCGTGATCGCCGCGGGATCGGTCGGGAGAACCGGCCTCCGGAGCTCGTTCAGCAACTACGGGACGGGCCTGGAACTGGTCGCCCCGGGGGAGGCGATCCTCTCGACAACGCCGGGGAGTACCTACACCACGAAGAGTGGAACTTCGATGGCCTGCCCGCATATCTCAGGTGTTGCGGCGCTCATCCTCTCCCGCTACCCGGGTATGTCGAACCAGGAAGTGAGAGCACGGCTTGCGGAGACCGCCGACGACCTCGGAGTGCCGGGGAGGGATATTTTGTACGGTTACGGCCGGGTCAACGCTCCTTTAGCCCTGGGCGGCGGAGAGGTGATTCCGCCCACTATAGAGGCTGATACCGAAACAGTCGTTCGCGGGGAGAATATCACCCTCACCCTCACCGGCGAGGGGTACCGCGAGTACCGGCTCTCCATCGACGATGCCGGCATGTACCCTGAGTTCATCCCCGACCAGCAGGAGGGGCGGGTGATCATGCCCGAATCGGGGGTGATCCGGGCATGGTATGCGACAGGTTTTTCGACCGACGCGCGACCGTTCACGATAACGGTCACCGACCCGAAGAATGCGTCTCTTTATGATACGGTCACGGTATCTGTTATACCGGGGACCGTCACCATAACAACCGGAGGCCGGGACAGCTTCTTCTTCGGAGAGGAGGTTACTCTCAGCGGTATAAACACCGATAACCGATCCACATGGCTCTACATGACCGGACCCGGCCTTGATGAGTGCGGGGCTGGCCTTTCCGGAGCCGACATGGTGCAGGTTCCGGTTGCCGGCGATGGGAACTGGTCGTTTGTGTGGGATACCGGGGTCTTTGAAGGGGTGCTTGAGGACGGAGTCTACACCCTGTATGCTGTCTCGGGACCGAGGACAGCGGATGAACTTGAGGGAGTCGCGTCTGCGACGGTCGCTCTTGAGCTTCTGAACACCCCGTGGCCGGCCCCGGAGATCGCCGGGGTATCGCCGGATATGGCGTTTACAGGCGATCGTTCTGCAACCCTCCTGATCGCCGGGAGCGGGTTCTTCGATGGCGCGACGGTGCTCCTGAAGAGGGAGGGGTGCCGGGAGATCGTCGCGACAGGGATCGTGGTGAACGATACGAACACCATATCCGCGACCTTCGATCTTGCAGAGGTTGGGGCGTGGGATCTCGTCGTCCGGAACGTTGACGGCAAGGCGGCACTGCTCCCCGGCGCCTTTACGATCCGGGTGAAGGGAGACCTCAACAACAATGGCCATGTGGATATCGGGGATGCGGCCTTCGTCGCGTATATGGTCGTCGGAAATGTGCCCGAAGA
>JAAZID010000427.1 GCA_012510295.1 Methanomicrobiales archaeon
GCAACGAACGCCTCGTTCTTCACGATCACATCCTCCGCCGCCCACAGGATCTCCGCGATGCGGCGCTGCTCGTCGATGGGAGGGAGGGGGAACTCCTGCCGGGCAAGATCTTTCCAGTTGATCGTCGGGGAGAGACCGCCCACCGAGATCTGAACTGCCCGGTTCATGAATTGGTCTGACTGAAGGAAGAAGGGGAGGAGTTCTTTGATGATGACATCCTCCTTTGGCCGGAGCACCATCGCGTGGGCGGAACAGATGCAGTCAAAGTCAGCGATAGCGACTTTTCGCTGATAGGCCCGGCGCTTCCCGAAGATGATGTCACCCTTTCTTACCACGATCTTCTCACCGGTGACATCCTCCGGAACTCCCCCCCGTCGGATACGCAACGACTCTGGATCGAGATGTTCCAGCCCCACATAGAGCTCAAGGTCGGTATCTGCGGGCTTCACCTTTGTTTTGACCTGTCGGGCCACTTCCCCAAACGTAACCATCCTCCACCCCTCCGGGAGAAGTCCAGAACCAGACGCAGAAGATACCGAGTCACTCGTCATACCCCACCTCCCTCAGCGCCGCCCGCAGGCTCTCCACCGCGTCATCCTTCTCCGTCGAGTACTCCACCCAATCCTCGTAGACGCTCTCAAACGACTGCGCCCCGGCATCCTCGTCATACCGGGTGATGTATCGAGGAATGCTCAGGTTCGCGCCCTTCGCGAGGATCTCCTCGATCGGGACGTGCCGCGAGAGCCCTGCGATATCCTCGTCGCTCCGGTATGCCGCGAGGATCTTCTCGATATGCTCCTCCTCAAGGAAACTCTGGGTCTTCTCCCGCGTCACCTCGCCAACGGCGTTGATGAAGAGAATCCACCCCTGCCGCCCGGCCGGCTTCTTCGTCCGGCAGACGATCACGCAGGCCTCCATCGGCGAGTTGTAGAACAGCCCCGCCCCGAGCCCCAGCACGCACTCGATCAGATCGGCCTCCACGATCCGCCGGCGCATATCTCGCTCCGCGTCCCGGAAGAGCACTCCATGTGGGAAGAGGATCGCGCACCGACCACTCACCGGGTCCATGCTCTTGATGATGTGCTGGAAGAAGGCGTAGTCGGCACGGCCCTGCGGTGGAACGCCGTAGATGTTCCTGCCCCATCGGTCGCTTGCGAACGCCTCCCGGTTCCACCGTGATATCGAATAGGGTGGATTTGCCAGGATCACGTCAAACGTCTTCAGTCGGTCCTGCCTGACGAAAGCGGGATCTGCGAGCGTGTCGCCCCGGACGATCTCGAAATCCTCGATCCCGTGCAGGAGGAGGTTCATCCTGGCAATGGACGAGGTGATCAGGTTCACCTCCTGCCCGAATAAGAGGAGCGTCCGGTACTCCTGCCCCTGCTCCTTGAGTTGCAGCGCCGCGATGAGGAGCATCCCCGCGCTCCCGCACGTCGGATCGTAGATCGACTCACCCTCCACTGGATCAAGCATCCGGGTCATCAGCCGGACGAGCGTACGGTTGGTGTAGAACTCCGCCGCCGTATGCCCGGAATCGTCGGCGAACTTCTTGATCAGGTACTCGTAGCCCTGGCCAAGTTCATCCTGCGGGACTCGTGCAAGAGAAAGCACCTCAGACGAGAAATGCTCCACCAGCTCGCGCAAGGTGGCATCGGAGAGGATGTTCTTATTCGTCCAGGACGTATCACCGAAGATCCCCTCCAGCTGATGCCGGTTCGCCTCCTCGATCGCCCGCATCGCCCGCTGGATCGCGAGCCCCACATTCTCCGTCACCTCCCGCACATCGTTCCAGTGCGACCCTGCCGGCACAACAAAGCGGTGATCCTCGGGAAAGACCTCTCCAGCATCAGCGATGGCGCGGGCGGTCTCCTCGTCGTAACAGTCACAGATCCGCTTGAAGTAGAGCAGCGGAAAGATGTACTGCTTGTAGTCGCTCGCGTCGATATAGCCACGGAGGAGCACAGCCGCATCCCAGAGATACCGTTCCAGTTCAGCCTGGGTGATCGCATCAGGTGTCATTCAGATCACTCTCTCCTCAGCAAGCAACTGCTTCAGCCGCTCCTCGGCTCTGGCACATGCCGCTGCCGCCGCCTCCACCCGGGCGAGCCCCTCCTCAACGGTCATCGGGTCTTCTTCGATCACCGGTTCGACGTAGAGCGAGATGTTGAGGTTATAGTCCTCCTCCCGGATCTCATCAAGCGTAGTGACCTTCACCGCGCCCTCGACATCCTTGCAATCCTCGTACCAGGCATAGATCTGATCCACATGACCATTGAGGAGCTCGTTCTGGTTCCTGCTCTTCTTGAACTGCTCCGAGGCGTCGATGAAGATCACACGCTCCTTCACACGTGCATCCTTCCGCTGCCAGAAGATCACGATGCAGGCGGCGAGTGTCGTCCCGTAGAAGAGGTTCGGCCCAAGACCGATCACTGCCTCAATGAGATCCATCTCCAGGAGCGCTCTGCGGATCTTTCCTTCGGCTCCTTTCCGGAAGAGCGCTCCCTGTGGGAGAACGATCGCCATCCGCCCACCGGGTTTTGCCATCGAGGAGATCATGTGCTGGATCCAGGCGTAATCGCCGTACCTCGACGGTGGCATCCCGGCGAAGTTCCGTCCGTAAGGGTCGTGTTCCCAGACCTCCTCACCCCACTTTTTGAGCGAGAAGGGGGGGTTTGCGACCACGCAGTCGAAGGTCTTGAGCCGATCGTTCTCCACGAACGCCGGACTACGGAGTGTATCACCCCGGACGATCGCAAAGTCCTCCCGCCCGTGCAGGATCAGGTTCATACGAGCGATGGAGGAGGTGGTCAGGTTCTTCTCCTGACCGTAGAGGTGCAGGAGATTGATGTTGCCGCCGTGCGCCTGAACGTAGTTTAGCGCCTCAAGGAGCATGCCCGCAGTCCCAACCGCAGGATCGTACACGCTCTCGTTTTCCTGTGGTTTGAGGATCTTCATCATCAGTTTGATGACGTTACGGGGCGTGTAGAACTCGCCGGCGGCTTTGTTGGACTCGTCGGCGAATTTTTTGATGAGGAACTCGTACGCTCTTCCGGCCACGTCTGGCTCGACATTGGCGTTCGAGAGAGTTTTCTCCGAGAAGTGCTCGATCAGGTTGTTGAGGAGCCTGTCCGGGAGGCGCTCCTTGTTACCCCATTGTACGTCGCCGAAGATCTGGCTGAGTGTCTTAGGGTTTGCCTTCTCGATACACTGCATGGCGTGTGCGATCTCCGGTCCAACGTTCTCGGTATGCTCTCTGACATCCCGCCAGTGACAGCTCTCCGGGATGTAAAACCGGAAGTTTTCACGGTAAAATGCCTCTTCAACATCGCCATCTGCCTCCACGAGCGCTATCTGATACTCCTCGTCGAAGACGTCGCAGATCCGCTTTAAGAAGAGCAACGGGAAGATGTATGTCTTGAAGTCAGCCGCGTCGATTGGGCCTCGCAATATGTTTGCCGCCTCAAAGAGCCATGACTCCAGTTCCGAAAGTGATATCGGAGTTAGCGTTGCCTGTAGCATTAACTGAAACCGCCTGAATCTGAACGTATCTATAATAAGTTTCGGTTGTGTTAAAACGATCGAAATGGTTTCAGGGGGAAAAAAGCAGGTTGAAATGTCATTTGTGGGAATCCAGAGATCTTAAAAGAGGTAATGCAACATGTAAGCTGTATTACTGATTGCGTAACGCCATGCCATTCTTTCGGCACGACTCTACCGTGACATGCACCCCTGGTAATGGGGGTGCGTGAAGCTCATGGGACGATGAAAGAC
>JAAZID010000342.1 GCA_012510295.1 Methanomicrobiales archaeon
ACCAAAAACCCATTCACCCCGTCCTGTATCTGGTAGCGGATACCGCCCACGTCCCCGCCGATCACCGCCGCCCCTTTCCACATCGCCTCCGAGACGGTCATACCAAACCCCTCCCGGATGGATTTCTGGAGCACGACCGCCGCCCGTCGCTGGAGCGCGTTCACGAGAGCACCATCCTGGACACTGAGGATGATGACCCGCTCGCCCCGGTGGGAGAGGAGCGAGCGGTAGACCTCGGCACCCTCGGGATCGTCGGTCGCCACGTTCCCGACGAGAACCAGGGTGCACTCCTCCTTCTTCCTCGCCAGTTCAAACGCCTGGAGAACTCCCTCGGGATCCTTCCAGCGGTCGAACCGGGAGATCTGCACGACCAGGGGCAGGTCGGTCGGGATGCTGTAGTGCGCAAGGCGCTCATCGATGGCACTCTCTGAGAGGTCCCGGTTCACGATAGATAGGGGGTCGATAGCGGGCAGGAAGGTAACCTGCGGCGTCGCGAGATCCTGCCGGTACTCCTTACAGGAGAGGATGACGGCATCGTATCGCTCGATGAACGGTGCGAGGTAGTTCCAGACCTCCGCATTCGGTGCGGTGAGGTCGACGTGGCAGCGCCACACCCAGGGACTCTTCTTCCGGTAATGGGTGATCAGGGGGAGCGGTTGCGGGTCATGGACAAAGACCACGTCATGGTCGAGATGATTCCGGATGGCATTCTCGTGGATAACCCGTTCATAGATCGCCTTCTTCCGGTCGGTCATGTTTATCTCCGCTCCCTGGAGGGCATTGTGAAACTTCTTTGTCACGCTGAAGAAGTCCGGTGGGCCATGCACGACGCGCCACCCCGTCCGGATACCGAGGCCGTTCATCATGAGCGTCAGGGATGCGAGGAGCTGAGAGACACCACCGCCATAGTAGGTGGAGTTCATATGCAGGACTCGCATGTCCTGGAGCGGTCGTGCTTTTGCTTCGATACGGCGTATCGTCTCTTTTCCGGCATACCGTTCATATGCCCTGATGCTGTGAATTTCGTTCATCATTATCACCGCCAGGCCAACGGGCCAGGATCGTCCGGGATGCATTCCCCTGATCGCTCTTATGTGTAGCGGCAACCTCCAGGTGATCCCCGCGATCCGGCACAACCTATATAAGGAGATCTGGCCCCCATCACCCGGGATAAGCCCGGTGATTCAGCGGTGTGCAGGGACTTCCGGGCCGGATCCTGCATGGAGGAAGAAAAATCATGGGAGAGTCCGAACATGGCGGCAGTCTGCCTGGAATAGCAGAGTCATACTGGATAGCTACCTCACCGGAGACCGGGTTTTCGCGCCTCAATGAGGATGGGCGAGCGGATGTGACGGTGATCGGCGGTGGGATCGCAGGGGTCACCACAGCTTTTCTGCTGAAGCAGGCGGGACTGACTGTTATCCTCCTTGAGGCTGGCCGGATCGTCAGAGGTGCAACAGGCTATACGACAGCAAAGATCACCTCACTCCACCGTCTCATCTACCGGGATCTCGTCGACCGGTTCGGGAGCACAAAAGCACGGCAGTATGCGGATGCAAACCAGGCCGGGATCGATATGATAGCATCCCTCATCCAGGAGTATCGCATCCCATGCAATTTCGAACGAAAATCCGCATACACCTATGCAGAATCAGAGGAGACCCGCGACCTCGTTGCGGCAGAAGTAGACGTGGCACGGAGCCTCGGACTCCCGGCGGCGTTCACCGAGGAGATAGGGCTC
>JAAZID010000343.1 GCA_012510295.1 Methanomicrobiales archaeon
CTGGAGCGGGCATCGGCCGGATCGGTAACCATTGTCCCGGGAATGGAGAGAAAATGGGTTGGGTTTGGCCGGTTACTGCACGATGAAGTCCCCGGTCATCTGCTGGGGGTGGACGTCGCAACGGAAGAAGTAGGTGCCGGGGTCATCGGGCGCGGTAAAGGTATAGGTGGTCGTCGCCGGACCGGTGACGGTGTCACCTACGAAGATCTCCTCGTCCGCAGATGAGTCGGTGTAGACTGCAAGGTTGTGTGGGATACCATCGTCCTTGTTATCGAAGTTCACCGTCACTTCTGCTCCTGCCGGCACTGTGATCGTGCTCGTATCAAACGCAATATCCTCGGCGGCGAGATCGACGGTCGTAGTCCCACCACCCCCTGCCGTGGTCACTGCTGTTGTAGTGGTTGCGGTCTCCGTCTCGGTGGCGAGCGGTGTCTCAGTCCCGGCCGGGGGAGCTGTCGTCTCAGTGGTGAGTGGTGTCCGGGCAGGTGTCTCAGTCACGGCCGGGGGAGCCGTTGTCTCCGTGGCGAGCGGTGTCCGAGCAAGCGTTTCGGCTTCGGTCGGCGGGGCTGTCGGCTGAGTGACGTTCTCACCCGGCGTGACACACCCTGCGGCCAAAACTCCGGCGCTCACGACGAGGAGCGCCACGATGAGGATTGTATTGGGCCTCATGCGGGAGACCATACCACACCAGGTATTTAAGTATTATCCCCTCGGGAGGGTCACCCCGGCCGGAGGCAGAGCGGGTCGCCGCCATCGAGATCGCCGCGCTGGACGTAGGCCCGGACCCTGCATCCCATATCACAGACCTCCTGCCATCCGCAGGCACCGCACTGGCTCCCGGGGTCGCTCTCGCCTGCCCGAAACGCCGCAAGCACCCGGTTGCCGGGGTCGTTCCAGAGAGAGCTGAATGGCCGATCGCGTATGTTACCTACCAGGAATTCATCAAACTGCGCAAACTGGCAGGGATAGATGTTCCCGGAAGGGTCGATATTTGCCACCCTCTTCCCGGCGCTACACCCACCCATGCGGGTAAGGAGGCGGTATGCCTGATCATATGCCGGGTTTGCGTCCGCTCTCAGCCTCTCCAGCAGGTATGCGCCATCCTGGGGGGCATCGACGGTCAGGAACTCCATCGCCGTCGGATCGGTCCGGGTGGCCTCCCGGTATACCAGGTCAAGGACTGCCCGCACCTCCCCGGGTGCGACCTGCAGATCCATGTGGAGATCGCCTCCCCGCCCGCTCGGAACCAGCCAGTAGACACAGAACCGGTGCACCCCGAGTATACGGGCAAGCGCGATCAGATCCCCGAGTTCGCTGTGATTTTTCTTTGTGACCGTGAATCGGACGCCGCACCGGAGGCCTGCATCGATACAGTTCCGTAGCGCCTGTACGGAGCGATCAAAGCTCCCCGGCGCCTTCCGGAATGCATCATGGGTCGCTGCCGTTGCGCCATCGAGGGATATCCCGGCATATCCGATCCCGGTATCCCGGAGCCTTTGAGCGACGCGCGGGGTGATCAGGGTTCCATTGGTGCTCAGGGCAGCGGGGAGGCCACACTTCCGGGTGTGCTCTATGAGGTCCCAGAAGTCCTCCCGCATCAACGGTTCCCCGCCTGAGAAGAGGAGGAGCGGGACATCCGCCGTGACGAGGTCATCGATGAGGGCTATCGCCTCATCGGTCGTCAGCTCATCTTCACGCTGCCGGCCAGGCCCGGACCGGAGGTAGCAGTGCGTGCAGGCGAGGTTGCACCGGGCCGTGATGTTCCAGAAGATTACCGGACCCCCGGGCCTCTTCGTGAACGCGAGGTCGCTACGCTTCGCCGATGGACCGCTGACCGGTCCCTCTC
>JAAZID010000428.1 GCA_012510295.1 Methanomicrobiales archaeon
CCAGATGGTGGAGGAGGGACTCGATAAACTATCTGATAAGGTCGGCGCCGGCCGGAAGACTGCAATGAAGAGGAGGGTGGAGAAGGAGATGGAAGTCCTGATGAACCATAACCTGAAGGGCTATCTTGAACTGAAGGACGATGGTTCATACGTCCCTACCGGCAGGTTCAGGGAGCACCCGAAGACCCTTGAGCGGATCTCATCAGCGCTGCAGGAATGGGCGTATACGACGCAGCAATGTATAGATCTGTTCGATTCTGGTGCTGTCGAGTGCGGCGGGCGGGGGAGTGATGACGGTTACACCCCGGAAGATGATCGGACAACCCCTGATCCGGAGTCCTTCACGCGCTGACGCCGGGTGCCGGGATTTAACTCTGCTAGTACAGGATCCTCTGGTGTTTCAATCTACATATCTCTGTCTGAAGAAGGTTTACCGGGGCGATCTATTCCCCGGCACTGAAGAAATTGAGCGGGGGGCTCCCTCTCACTCCGGCGCGGGCTGGCGTCAACCGAAGGTGCTCGACGGGGTTCCGGATAGCGTCGTCTACGAGAATCCGGACGGTCCAGTTGGTGAAGGCGACCCAGGAGTCGCGACTGGCCGCAGGGTGCGACGTTCCAGCGGAACGGAGTTTGGGAGTTTGAGAAACCCGGAGGGGCGCCCTTCGCTCAGAGCCGGAACAGTGTAGCGAGTTTTGCATTGACCTCAGCCCTGAGGTCGTCATCAAGTTCTCCAAGTTCGCCGACCATCAGGTCTTTTAAAATCGTTGCAACCTTGTCCAACCGGATGACCGAATCGGCTTTGAGGCCACTCTTTGGGAAACCGGCGTGAGAAGTGGTCACTAGAACCTCTGTCGACTCCGCGCCGACACGGGTCTTTGACGAGATGAAGGCAAGGACAATGTCGCGATCGCCCTCATAAAGGACAAGTGCAGGGCGCAGCTTTGTTGCCGTAAGGTCAGTGAAGGGGAATGGTATCAGGACAATCTTCCCTTTCATCGGTACACAACTCTGACATCCTTGATGGTGTAGAGGTCGGGTTCCTCGGCGAGGAAGGCAGAGAGCGACTGCTCGGAGAGTTTCATCATCGCCATGCTCTCCCGCTCATCGAGGAGAAGATCGATCTTCTCAGTGAGTTCCCTGATGCTCTCCTTGATCTCCCTGACGTCTGTTTCGATGCCGACCATGAGTATCCTCACAGGTAGTATACAGTGATCAGTTGGATATCTCATCAATCTTTGCGTCTGGAGGCCGCCGATACACTCCCGGGATCGGGCACCGGTCATCTCCCGGGGTTCTTCTTCGTACGTGGAGTTACTCCCGGAAGATACCGAACGCTCCGGAGGATATGCGGTGCGAGAGCCGGCTTTACGGCGTCGCGGTCGACGAGGTCGACTCTCCTCCCGAAGAGATCTTCGAGGAAGAACTTGAGGTCCATGTAGGTGTCAAAGGAACGGCCCCCTTCCTCGAACTCGATGAGGATATCGATGTCGCTCTCTTCACGCTCTTCTCCCCGGGCGAATGACCCGAAGACCCCGATCCGCCGGACGCCCAGGCTCCTGATCCGTTCGCGGTGTTCCGCAAGCGTCCCGAGGATGCCGTCAGCCGTAAGCATGCTGTATCATACTCCTGTTATCTGCCCATCAGGATAACGCTTTTCCCCCGGGTTGCCGGTTGAAGGGTTGTGCCGGCAAAGGATCGGGCTTCTTCACATGCCGATTTTTGGCCAGAATCACTTCGATGCAATACGGCTGTTAAGCGCATCCTTGGTAAGGACGCGGTCTCTCATGTGTTGCCCCCTCCACAACCACGATCTCCTCCTCCGTAAGCCCGTAGAGCGCATACACGATCCGGTCGATCTCCCGGTCGGCCTCCTCGCACGCTGCTTCCAGCCTTGAGCGCTCCTCCGGCGGGAGATCCTCGACAAGCGCTTTGTTCATCGAGAGGAGGAGGTCGGCGAGGACGGTGATCCGGTCGCAGGTGGGCGACATCTTGGGTCTGTTTTATCACATCCCTTCGGTTGCGGGGAAAACCCGAACAGATCACTTTTTTCACTCTACTAATCCATCCCTCGGCACCTGGATCACTTTCCCCCGGACACCGGCATACGGCGTGTCGTTACAGGTGGCAACGACGATCTGACAATGATTTACCGCCACCTCCTCAAGGATCCGGCAGAGGCGCCGCATCCGGATCGGGTCGGCGTTCACCAGCCGATCGTCGATGACGACAAGATTGCGTTCATCGTTGCTCAGGAGGACACCCATTGCAAGGCGCAGGAGAACGATGACCTGTTCGTGGGTTCCGTAACTCAAACACCCGATCGGCAACGTTGCGTCATACTTCGGGTTTGACACTTCAACCGGGAAGATATTCTCATCTATCC
>JAAZID010000344.1 GCA_012510295.1 Methanomicrobiales archaeon
ACTTTGACCAGGTTTCCGCAGATCTCACAGAGGTAGATCTCCCCCTCGGCTGATACGTTCACCATTTTCCCCTCACTCCGTACTGCTAATCTTTTGGTTTCCTCTCCGGGGGACGCATGACATCCTCCGGCGTTTTGATGTCCGGCCGTATGTGGGTCATCGGAAGACAGTTGTACATCTCGCAGGCGCAGGTCGGGCATTTGACGAGGTCTTCGTCAGTGCTGTCGATCCGGATCTCTCTTCCGCAGTCGATGCAGATGAATTGTCCGGGACCCGGTTTCTCTCCTGCTTTCGCAGTCTTTCTGGTTCCTGGTTCGGCCACAGGCACTCACCAGAGCGATCATATTGTTTCAAGATATTTAGTAGTATCCTCTGACTGGACTGGCGTTGAATCACTGGTTTTCGGGCGCCGCATCCTATTAATAGGGTCGCATGCAACCCTGAAACCATGGCAAGGAAGGTTATAGCACTACTCGGAAGCCCGCTTACCGAAGGGAACACCGCGCGCCTCCTCGATGAGGCTATAAGGGGTGCTGAGGATGCAGGCTGTGAGGTCGAGAAGATCGTGGTCGCACACCTGGATTTTGCGCCATGTATGGAGATATTTTACTGCGTGGAGAACGAGACCTGCCAGATCCGGGATGAGATGATCGAGATATACGACAAATTCCGGGAGATGGACAGCCTGATCATCGCCACCCCGGTGATGACGATGGGAATCCCGGGGAAGCTGAAGTCGTTCATGGACCGGTTCCAGGTCTTCTACATGGCCAAGTACTACCGCAAAGAGCCGCTCATATCCCCGGAACAGCGGAAGAGGCGGCGGATGCTCTTTCTCTCGATCGCAGGCATGAACCTCCCGACCGTCTTTGATGGCGCGAAAGTGACCGCCCGGGCGTTCGGTGAGATCATCGACTGCCCCTACTGGGACGAGGTTCTCCAGAACGATATGGATACGGTCAGGGATATACGGACGCGGCCCGAGGTGATGGAGGCGGCATACCGGAAGGGCCACGAGCTCGGGCAACTCCTTGCATAGTGGGGTTGCCGGATAACCGGGTGTACAGCCTCCCCGCTCCGCCGGGCCTTCAGGATCATATGGACGACGACCTCAACCAGGCTCCGGGACCGTCTCTTTGAGCCTCTGCTCCACCTCTTCAGCGATCGCGTGTGCCCGGGAGACGGGGCGTGCCGGATCGACAGTCTGTGGTCACGCCCCGTGCTATCCTGCCTCTTCGGCCTGAGTCCGGGCACATAACTGCCGGGGAAAGCCGGATCTTCCGTGTGCCGGCCCCGCCCCACCGGGCCTGTGAAAGGCTTTTATAAAGGGTTCTCGAAACAACTACGTTATGGCGACAGACAAGAATGCTCAGGAAGCGTTTGCCGGGGAGGCCCAGGCAAACAGGAAATACTCGGTATTTGCCGAGAAGGCAGACGCCGAGGGCTACCCGGTGATCGGGAAACTCTTCCGGGCGGCAAGCGAGGCAGAGGCTGTCCATGCAAAGCGCATCCTCTTCGTCCAGAGCGGCGTCGGGAACACCGAGGAGAACCTGAAGGGTGCGATCGATGCGGAGACCTATGAGTTCACGACGATGTACCCGAAGTTCATCGATGAGGCAAAGGAGGAGCGGAAGATGGAGGCCGCCAATGTCTTCACCCATGCCATGAAGGCGGAAGAGGTGCACGCAAACCTCTACATCCAGGCACTTGAGGCTCTCCAGGCGGGCAAAGATATCGATGCGGAGAAGATCTACCTCTGTCCGGTCTGCGGGGATATCGAACTCGGGACTGTCCCCGAACGGTGCCCGATCTGCGGGGTCCCGGCTCGTGTGTTCCGCGAAGTCCAGTAACTCCTCTTTTTTTGGCCCGGCGCCCGGGTACCTCATACTATAATAGGATCCTCAAGCTATCCCCCTTTATGGCAGGTGTGAAGGTCTATACGGCGGAGAGCTGCCCGTACTGCAGGATGGTCGTCGCCTACCTTGAGAAGCACGGGGTCGAGTATGAGGTCATCGATGCCGGGAGAGACCGTGAAGCGGCCCGTGAGATGGTAGAGGTATCGGGGCAGCGGGGCGTGCCGGTCACGATCACTGATGGTGAGGTGATCGTCGGGTTCGATGCGAGGAGGCTCCGGGAGCTCTTCGGCCGGCCGGTGACCGATGCGGTCTATGATGCGGTTATCGTGGGCGCCGGCCCGGCCGGGCTGACGGCCGCGGTCTACGCTGCGAGGAAGCTCATGAAGATCGTCATCATATCGGAGAACATCGGTGGCCAGGCGACCTGGAGCTGGTCGATCGAGAACTACATGGGCTTTCGGATGATCACGGGGGAGGACCTGATAAGGAAGTTTGAAGAACAGGTCAGGGGGCTTGATGTCACCCTCGAACCTGACAGCGTCCAGGGTATCAGGAGGGAGGGTGATGCCTACTCGGTCCGGACAGCCTCCGGGAACACCTATCGCTGCCGGACGATCATCCTCGCTCCCGGGAAGCACCCCCGGACCCTCGGACTCCCTGACGAGGACCGCCTGATGGGAAGAGGTGTCTCGGTCTGCTCGACCTGTGATGGCCCGCTCTTCCGCGATCGGCCGGTCGCCGTCGTCGGCGGAGGAAACGCGGCTATCCAGACCGCTATCGAGATGGCGAAGATCGCACGTTCAGTGGCCCTGGTCGTCCGGAGTCCCCTCAAGTGCGACGAGGTCTACGTCGCCCGGGCGGAAGAGGCCGGCGTGCGGATATTCCCCCACAGCGATGTCTCGGCCCTCCACGGTGAGGCTGCCCTGACCGGGATCACGGTGAGGGATCGCGATACCGGGAGAGAGACGGCCATCGCTGTCGAGGGGCTCTTCCTTGAGATCGGGCTCGTGCCGAATACGGGGTTCCTCGGGGATCTGGTGGCGCTGAACGAGAAGGGTGAGATCATCGTCGATGAAAACAACCATACGAGCACTCCCGGGGTCTTCGCGGCCGGAGATGCGACCTGCATCAAGGGCAAGCAGATCATCATCGCCGCCGGTGAGGGGGCGAAGGCCGCTCTCGCGGCGCATGAGTACCTCCTGATGGAGGAGATCCCCTGCATCCCTGTACCGGCGGCCTTATGAACAGGTGTACCTAACCTGATGTGGAGATAATGCATGGTGCTTGAAGAGACGCTTGTTATCCACAACCCGATCGATACCTCGGAGGTTGCGCGCGCTTTCAAGGAGGCGGGCATGCCGACGCGCATCACCCAGACCGCCGCCCTGAGGAGTACCGCTTCGATAAGGGGAATGGTCAGGAGCATTAAGGCGCTGCTGGAAGAAGAGATTGCGCAGAGCGAGGCACTCGCTGAGAAGATCGGGATCGATGATGAGGAGGATATTGAGCTCAGGGAGATATACGATACCACCCTCAGTGTTGTCGAGGGTGTCGTCGGGGTTATAACTGAATTCATGGAAAAATACCCGGCCGGAACATTTGTTCCCATCGATGAGTTCAAGGAATGGATGTCGCCGTTCGCCGCGCTCCCTCAGGATGAGGAGGATGAGGAAGAGGAGGAGCTGGATGAGGATACGCTACAGCAGGATGCCCTCGATCCTATGGTGTACCGGTTCATGTCATTCATCACCCTGGATGAGAACGACATGATCGATCTGGGGGAGGAGGGTGTGGCCGTGAAGCAGCACGTCGATCCCGATGACCTCATCCTTGCCCTTCCGGGCGATGCAATGGGGGATATCGGTCGCGAAGCCATGAATGAACACGATATCACGATGGAGGTGGTCATCGCTTCGGTGCCGGAGTACCGCCTGGAGTTTACTCCCGAGGCCGTGTTTTTCGCGGAGATGGATCGTATCGACGAGCTGATCGATGAGCTGGAGATCGATGAGGATGAGTACCTGCCGTTCCGGGAGAGCGCCTACTTAAAGCAGATCGCCGCTACGAAGATCATAGATATCATCGAGGAGCACGGGACGATGACGCCGGCGGAGGTTGTGGAGGCGCTCGAGAGCAACGCCATCGGCGGTGCTGAGAGTGGTCTTGAGATTATGCTGAGATTCCCCCTCGAGTTCGTGAAAGGGCTGCTAAACGACCTCAAGAAGATCGGTCTCGTGCGCAAGAAGGGTTTGGGGTTCCGCGCGGCGCAGTGAGTCGTCGTTCCAGAAGAGAGCTGAAAGATCTCTTCTGCGTTGCTCCAGGACCGATGGGCTCGTGTTGTGGATAGAGGCCAGACCCGGTAGATCTTCTCTACCAGATCCACCTCCGGCTCCCTCTCCCGGGCATTGGGGCGGTTATCGGGGCCCGGCTCACGTATGAGCGAGACACTCGTGCAGGCGGCGGATCTCCATCGCCCGTACGGGCATGGCACCGGGTACCATCAGCGTGCTCGACCAGGTCTGGTTCGCGGGTATCTCGCTCGTCCCCACCGGACCCGTCGTTGCGGCATCAAGGGCACATGATGTCTCTAACGGAGCGCTCCCCCGTGATCGGTCGCTGGGTGCCCGGGTATTGATATCATGAAGAGTCTCGACGCCTCTGGCGAAGCGCTCGCCCGTAACCGGTGCCGTGCCGTATCAACCGTTGAGGTATCTCTCGTCTCGTTCCCGGACCATCACGCTGAAGCTCTGGCCTACACCTGCCCACATGGATTCCTGCGGATCATACGAGGATGATCCGGTCAGGGCCATCCACAGGATGAGGCGTAGCGATCTCCCTCTATGCGAGGGCAAGAACTGCTGACTCCTTCCCCTGGCGAGGTTCCCTCTGCGCGCCCGACGCCCCGCATCCCCGGCCGGAGATTCCATCAACCTCCGGCTCATGCGCCGGGATGGTGAAACAGTAACACTTCCGGTGGAGGGTGAAGTACTGATCCACCGGCACATACTCTCCTGGCTGCCACACAGCGGAAATCATGCCGGGTGGCGAGGCAAGCGGCGGAATTGAGACAGGTTTATACGTTCTACCTCCCAACCTGGTACAACCTGCGTGCAGGGAGGATATGCATTGTCTCCAGACATGAAAAGGCCGTCAGTCTATCAGTACATTCTCACATTCGGGATATTGATACTGTTCTGGTATATCCTTTCAGGGTACCTTGAATTCTTCTATATCGGTGCCGGGATCATATGTTGCGGCATCGTGACCCTTATCTCGGGAGATCTCATCTTCCGGTCCAACGTAAGCATCTCCCGGTCCGCGCGTGTATTCACCAGATTCGTCCTCTATATCCCGAAGCTGCTGGTGGCTATCCTCCATGCCAACCTGGACGTTGCGTACCGGGTTCTCCATCCGAAGATGCCGATCGATCCCGGGGTCGTCACTGTTGATACGTCGTTTCAAAACGATGTTCTCAGGGCATCGTTTGCAAATGCGGTAACCCTGACACCCGGGACGGTGACGGTCGATGTCACCGATGGGAGATTCATCGTGCATGCCCTCGTCCGGGAGGCAGGAGAAGAGGATCTCCTCAAGGGGAGGAGCATCGAACGTGATCTTGCACGGATCTTTGGTGAAGGTGGCCGACCACCATCCGATGAGACCGGAGACCTGTAAGGAGGTTTTGACGATGCTCTCACGTGGTATTCCTGTAATCTCTGCGAGGGTTGCCAGGGTCAACCTCACCGGTCGGTCGATGCGATCAGCCGTCAACTACACGACAAAATTGGGTATATGCACCCCGGGTAGGCGATCGCCGGGGCGAGACAGCAGTAGTATTCGCC
>JAAZID010000345.1 GCA_012510295.1 Methanomicrobiales archaeon
GATGACCCCCGCAGGTGTGGCGGCAGTCCCCTGATTCTTGATCGTCGCCCTGAACGTCACTACATCCCCGGAGAAGGGACCGGCCGGATCCCAGGCAATCTCAGTCACCACAAGATCCGGTTTCCCGGAGGGGACCGGAGTTGGCGTAGGGGTGAGAGTTGGTGTTGGAGTTGGCGTTGGTGTAACCGGCGAAGGTTGCCCACCGGTATACGACTGCACGCTCAGTCGGGATGTGTCGACAGAACCTGACACGACAACAGGTCGGGCCGCGTTTGAGCGTACAGTCCCGGAAAACTGGATATCCTGACCGTTTGTGCATGATACTACGGTGCCTCCGCCACCATAGGTGTCAATGTCAAACGAACTCCCCCGGACAGAGCTGAAGATATTACTCACTGAACCATCGCCCTTCGGAGTAACAATGGCCAGCCCTTTTGTGGTAATCTGTCCGGCGCTTGCAGCCAGAACACCGTACTTGCCGGCATCAGTCGATATACAGTTCTCCAGGTAGACGTTATCTGTCTCGACGAGTCGGTACCCGATCTCAGAACCGGTATCCGCGCAGTTGTAGAGGCTGGTGTACGATGACGGCGCCCAGACAGCATACCCACATTTCCGGTTGTTTTCAGCGATGCAGTTGATGAGGGTCACGTCTCCATGGAGCCAGAACCCGGCACCGAAGAGACATCCGTATGTGGCCGTATTATCGTTGTAGTAGCCATCAGGCTTCTGCCCGTTGTTCTTCGAAACACAGTCCCGGATGGTAACACGTTTTTTGCTCGGAGCTCCCTCGAAATGGAACCCGGACTCCCAGTTACCTTCTGCATAACAGCGGATAACCTCGATATCCTCAATATCGGCGTTCTCTGCAAAGTCAAACCCGGTTGTCCAGTGGTCAGAACGACTGTATCGACCGCAGTTGATCGCTTCACAGTCAATATAGCGGACGTTCCGGATCAGCTTTGGAGACCCCATACCGTCATGCATCCACCCATGTCTGCCGCAATCAATAGCCTTACAGTTAACAAATTCAATGTCTTCCATGATGCAATCCCTCGCCCATAGCGTGAACGCCGCGCCATAGAGGGATGCATCAACAGTTGCCACTACATTGTGAACCTTCGCATGGCTGATGCCACGAAGCCAGATAGCGCCAGTTCCTGTCGTTGTAAAATCACGCAGTACGATCTGATCGTTATCGCACAGCATGAAACCGGAGGACCACTCAAACCGCGTAGCGTCAGATCCCCGCCCTTCAAGAACCACGTTGCCCGGAACATTCAGGCAATCACTGAGATAGAAGGTACCCCCGGTCAGGGTGACCGTGCCGCCCTCTCTGCCGAGGGCATTGAGTGCCCGCTGGATCTCAACCTGATCGGCGGTGCCGTCACAGATATAATCCGCCCGGGCTTTGGAATCCGCGGGACTATCGCTTGCAGCGACGATCAGAGCGCTACCGGCCTGCACAATACAACCGATTGCAACACACCCTAGAAGGAGCAATAGCACCCTCCTGGGGATAATACTGTTCATTCTACTGTTTTTTTGTACTTCATTGCTACGAGAGCTCAACCACATACCTCCTTGAGTCAGAGGCCGAAGCAGAGGTGCTCCGACGTCTAAATCATATCAGAGTTCTGGTATATATAATAACGCATTTTATCTGTACGCTAAAAATAAGTATTTTTAGAATATGACTATTTTTATTCAAATAAATTAATTTCTATTGGATTAGATTGAATTTAACTTTAAGGTTAAGTTTGTATAGAACATAGATCATACATCTGCGGTGCAGAACAGGACAGCGCCGGCTAATCGGTGAGGGAATAGTCATCTTCTATCTGTGTTCTCGAAAATAACCCCTCTAGAGGTGATGTGAAGGATCTTATTCACTTCAAAAAAACCAGGTTGATATCTGGTGTAGAGCTCGGAATAGAGGGAAGTCAGGAGATTTTTCAACAATGCTTATACGGGAGTCACTCTCTCATCGCTCTTCGAGGAGCAATAACCAAAGAGGCGGCCCTTCTTGAATGAGATCGTGGCATGCCAGAATCACCGGTATAGTGTCACACCTCCGCCGGTAGCGGCCGCAACTCACCGCAAACTCACCGCAATGCAGAGGTATCGCCATAGGCATGCAAAATACGTATCAGGCGGGCGTGGTGCCGGACCATGATCCGCTACCGGCGCAGACCGGGTTGCCTCTCGCGATACTCAAGGACAGGATAGTGGCCTCATAATCCTGGTCGGCAAGCGCCCTGCCCGATCTCACGAGCACACTAATTATGGGAGGAACGCAGAATACATCTATGAATTGATGCGCTACTTCATGGAAATTTTGTAGGAAGGAATTCTCCAGTTAACAACCTTGCTCTGATCCGGCCAGAATCTCCAACCCGCTGGTATCGATATCACTGCCACCTCTGATAATCACCGGCTCCGGATGATCAGTCCGGATAACACCTGTGAATGTAAGATCCTGACCCCCCTCACCATAGATTGCCCGGACATCCGCACCGATCTGGCCGATGATATTAAATTGGCTGTTGATGACCGGTTGCGCTATCGTGCCGAGGAACGTACCGTTCCCATTGACACCAGTCGGATTCACCATATGCAGATTTTCTACGGTAATCCCCGATACTTCGTGCGCATAGATCGCGTAAGCTCCTGCATTCAGGCTAGCACAATCCTCAAGATAAGCATCGTGTGCCCTAAACAATCCAAAGCCTATCGCCGACCCATCATCGATGCATCTGGAGAGGTACGTGTTTGAATCCATGGGAGGGAGTTCTGCATCCCCATTACCTCCGGACATGCAGTCGCAGAGGGCGATCATCCCCCCCTGCACCTGGTAACCTGGATCGAGATACTCTCTATATGCTGCCTCTGATGAGGTACCGATGGTATCCACATAGTCGAACTGATATCCGGTTCCAGGATCTACAGGGTCGATGTCCGTTGATGGCGACCAGACGGCATACCCGTATCTCCAGTTGCTCCCGGCGGTGCAGTTGATGAGGGTCACATCTCCATGGAGCCAGAACCCGGCGCCGAAGAGACATCCATGTGTGGCCGTATTATCGTTGTAGTAATCATCAGGCTTCTGTCCGTTATTTTTCGAGACACAATCACGGAGAACAACGCGCTTTTTGCTCGGAGCTCCCTCGAAATGGAATCCGGACTCCCAGTTGCCTTCTGCGTAACAGCGGATGATTTCACAATCCTCAATATCGGAATTCTCTGCAATGTCAAATCCGGTTGTCCAGTGGTCAAAACGACTGTATCGACCGCAATTGATCGCTTCACAGTCGATATAACGGATGTTTCGGATCAGCTTTGGGGATCCCATACCATCATTCATCCACCCGTGTCTGCCACAATCAATAGCCTTACAATTGAGGAATTCAATATCCTCCATGATGCTATCCCTCACCCAGAGCGTGAACGCCGCGCCATAGAGGGAAGCATCAACGGTTGCCACGACGTTGTGGACTTTCACGTGGCTGATGCCGCGAAGCCAGATAGCGCCGGTTCCCGTCGTTGTAAAGTCACGCAGTTCAATATGATCTTCATCGCACCGCATGAAGCCGGAGGACCACTCAAGCCGCGTAACGTCGGATCCCTGTCCCTCGAAGACCACGTTGCCCGGGACAAACAGATAATCACTGATATGGAAGGTACCCCCGGTCAGGGTGACCGTGCCCCCTGTTTGACTGAGGGCATCGAGTGCCCGCTGGATCTCAACCTGATCAGCAGTGCCGTCGCAGACATGAGTCGCGAGCGCCTTCATCTCCTCCGGGCTATCGTGTGCAGCGACCACGATAGTCTTATTCGCGATGATGGGGACAGTATACAGACCGTCTTCAGGCATAAACACCAGAATTGCTGTCATGCTCACGAGCACCACGAATAACACAAGGATTCTTATGTGTATCATATTTCGGAACATGATTCCCCTGCCATAGATAACCCGGGCTTTTGGTCGGGAGAGAAGCAACCTCCGTGTCGCTGATCATTACGGTCAGTGGTGCAGGGATACCCGATTTTTACCTGCCCTGTAGCACAAACACAATATGTCAGCACATCGCAAGAGCAGGATGCAGTTGATGATCCAGGTGGTAAGCAGGCGATGGGCAGTCGTCGTCCCAACCGACCGGCGGGCATGAGGATGGGGGCGGTAACATACTCAGAAATTATGTTCGGATGTTGCCTGACAGCCATAAACCTTCCCCGGTACAGACGCGCCTTCCAATCGCACAGATTTTGTCGAGACCCTCGGTAGCGACAGTACGTCGCCTTTGTAAGGCTATGTGATCGACCCCGTTGAGGTTTGTCCCTGCAAATGGCGGTAGGGGAACATCTTCTCGACCCCCCGGGATGAGACGGAGCGAATATCCTGCCCTCCAGAGAGCAGATGGATAATTTATATAGATCTATAGATCACTCCCGCCTACTCTGATAGGAGCCCAGCGATATGAAGGTTTTGATTGCCCTGCTGTGTTTGCATACATATGAGGGTACCCCGGAGAAGAAGGCCGGATATGGTTGGGCGACCGGGATCCA
>JAAZID010000346.1 GCA_012510295.1 Methanomicrobiales archaeon
GCCGATACCGTATTCGCCGATGAGCTCGCCACAACGCTTGAAGAGAACGGTGTACATGTCCTCAGGAATGAGTACGTCCGCACCTCCATAGCGGGCACGGAGATCATTATCGTCGGCGTCGATGATGGGTGGGCCGGGATGGCAGACCCGCCCGACGTGCCGGATACCGGCGTGTTCACCATCTACCTCATCCACGAGCCCTCATGCAGGGCGGACTGGGACGCCGACATCATCCTCGCCGGCCATACCCACGGCGGTCAGTTTCTCTTCCCGATCATCGACCAGTTGAACGACCACGGCATCATCGAACTTGCAGGGATGTTCGATGCGGACGGGACACCGACCTACATCTCTCGTGGGGTCTGCGGTTCAAGCCTGGCCGGGGTGGATCTCCGGTTCAACTGCCAGCCCGAGATCGTCCTGATCAACCCGACCGAAGAGCAGGTCCGGGTTATCAACGGATCAGCCTGATCATCACGGCTCAAGGATGCCACGCGCCCGGTCGGCGATCAGGAGCACCTTCTGGAGGGGGATACCCGTGGCACGCGATATGGTTGAGGCATCGCCATAGGCGACCTGCTTCGCCATGAGGTAGCCGGAAGCGACCAACTTTGCAGCGGCCGCGGCATTCACCCCGGCGACGATGGTGACGGGGTAGGACTGCGTCTGCTGGATGATCGATTTCAGATTCCGCTCCTCGGGGTAGTCCCACCCGATATGCCTGATCCCGCGACAGGCCGCATAGCGTTTTGCGTGCTCCGAGAACCGGGTGTTGCAGACGATCAGGGCCTCATCGATCGAGACAGCACACCGCCCGGATTCAAAACCCTCCTGGAGGTCCTCGACGATCGCCCGGGCGATCCGCCCTTCGTCAAGCCCGGTCATCCGGTGGTAACTCCGGTGGTGTTTGACCTCGACGAACGTGGTTATGCCGTTTTTCCGCGCTATTGCATCCACCTCGTGTTCCCCGCAGTGGCCGGCAAGAACACATCCAGTCCTCACCTCGTAGCCGTGCTCCTTGAGGAGGATGCGTATGTACTCCTCGAAGTCGGGTTTCGGGCGGATGAGGGAGAGGGCTTTCCTGAGGTCGAGGCGGTGCGCGACGGCGGGGCGGACGACGCTCGCCCGGGTGCGGATCATCCGGAGGACCGTCGATGTCTTCACCCCATCCGGCACCGCATCCTCGATCTCCGCGGCGATCATATCAGCATCCTCCTCGCCGACACCCATGTTCCGGAGCGTCCGCCAGACCCGCCCGCGTTCGAACGGCTGCAGGCTGCCGTCGACCTTCGTGACGTACTTCATTGAGTAGGGATCGGTGGGGATGGTATGAATAGCGATCGTTCCCGATCCCGCACGACCCTGGACGCACCCTTATCATCTCGCGGGCCAAACAGCGTTATGAGAGAATGGAAGCGCGAAAATGGCCTATCATCCTTATCCTCGGCGCAGGAGCGGTCGGCCTGTCACTGGCCGGCAGGCTCGCAGGGGTGGCGCGGATCTATGCGGCGTGCCGCCCGATGCACGCCGGCGCTATACGGGAGCGGGGTCTCGTTATGGAAGGAGTCTGGGCTGGCACCACCAGTGAAGTCACTCCCGTCACGGGGCCGGATGATGTTCCGGATGAGGTCGATTATGTCATCATAACCGCGAAGGGGACCGACACCCCGGCGATCGCCCGGGAGTACGCCGGGGTGCTCCAGGGCCGGCCGGTGGCAAGCCTCCAGAATGGCATCGGAAACGAGGATATCATCGCCCAGTATACCGACCGGGTCATCGGCGGGACTGTGACGACGAACTTCTCTGTGGTCGGCCCGGGGCATGTCCGGATCCTGAGCGAGAGCGCGCCCGCCTGTCTCGGGGTCTGGTCAGGGGATGCCGATGATGCACTCGACGGGCTCATATCGATCGTCAGGGCGGCCAGGATCCCGGTCGAGAAGAGCCCCGATATCCGGTCCGGGAAATGGGCGAAGGCCCTCCTCAACATAGCGGTAAACCCGATATGCGCCATACTCAGGGCGCCGGTCGGGGCGGCCGGCGATGAGGATATACGCGGGATCGTCGCCGCCCTCGTGCGTGAGGCCTTCGCCGTCGCCGGCGCAGAAGGGGTCCGGCTCCCCTGGGCGAGCGCCGATGACTACCTCGCCCACCTCTTCTCGGTGCTTATCCCGGATTTTGCCGCGGTCTACCCCTCCATGTACTATGATGTCATGCAGGGTCGCCGGACCGAGATCGATCTCCTCAACGGCTACGTGGCGCGCCTCGGGGAGCACCACGACATCCCGACACCGCAGAACCGGTGTATCGCCGGACTTATCCGCTACATCCAGGCGCACCCTGACGGAGCATGAGGGGTTCACCCCTCGCTCAACTTCTCCGCAAGCCTCCGGGCCGCTTCGTGGGCCTTTGCCTCGGTCCTCCAGAGTCCCGTCTTCCCGATCGCTCTTTCTCCACGGTCGTAGAGCACCACATAGTAGCCACCATCCTGGCGGGCGAACCTGACCTCACCGACGATGCCGGGAGCATACTCCTGCATACTTCGAGGTTGTGAGCGGAGAGGATATGAGATCTTCGGATTCCCCGGGACCCTCTCATGGATGGATAGGACTGAATCCGCCGGGAGGGGACGCGGGTCCGTCTCATCCGTCACCGCGCCCGGAAACGACGTCGATACCGGGAGGCCTGGCCGGGCGATCGCGGAGGCCGCTGTGCCGGCGGCGTAAAGGGGAGGGTTTCCCCTCACAACGTCAGGGGAATCCCGAGGAGGTGGAGCACCACCGTGATCAGGACACCGAAGATACCGCCGATGGCGCAGATGAGAACGGTGATCAGGTTGATCGGGATATCGGGCCGGCCGACGATGCTCATCAGGTTGAGGAGGTTGATGAGC
>JAAZID010000347.1 GCA_012510295.1 Methanomicrobiales archaeon
CGCTACTGGAGATGCGGGAGAACCTTTTCCCTGTAGAACTCCATGAACCTCTGTTGTTGCTCACCGATCTGGTGGATGCAGATGTGATCGAACCCCTTCCGGACCTGCTCCTCTATCTTTTTGATGTGCACTTCGGGGTCAGGGCCACAGGGGATATCTTCTACCACATCTTCCTGCGTCACCATCGTCGCCAGTTGCTCGTAGTGGGCCGGTGTAGGAAGGATCCGGTTCAGCTCACCCTTGTTCGCAGCGATTGGCCACTGCTCATAGGCAGTCCTCTGCCCCGCCTCCTCAACCTCTGCCCAGCAGACCGAGACTTCTGTGTATGCCGGTTTATCGCCGCCTCCGGAGCCACGGAAGACAACAAGACTCTTCTCTGCATCTGTCCCTCCGTTAATGAACCCCTCTCCAACCCGCGCTGCCAGGGAAGCGCTGATCGGACCCTCTGATGCTATGTAGATCGGGGGGAGGGGCTCCGGGAGCGAGAAGATCTCTGCGTTCTCCAGGGTGTAGAAGAAACCGTAGTAGTCCTGCACACCCCCTTTCCAGAGTGTCCTGATGATCTCAACCGCTTCTTCGAGCATCTCTATCCTGATCGGCGCTGCCGGCCAGCGATCACCAAAGATGTGTTCGTTGAGGTACTCTCCTGATCCGAGGCCGAGGATGAACCGTCCGGGCATCATGGCGCTGGCGGTGGCCGCGGCCTGGGCGATGATACCCGGGTGTATACGAAACGTCGGGCAGGTGACGCCCGTGAGCAGCCGGAGATCCGCAGTCACCTGAGATATACCGCCGATAACCGCCCAGACGAACGGGCTCTCTCCCTGCCGGGTTGTCCAGGGGTGGTAATGATCTGATATCATAGCAAATGTAAACCCGGCATCCTCTGCCTGGCGGGCGTAGGAGACGAGGTCGAGAGGTGCGTGCTCTTCACTCGACAGCTTATAGCCAATTTCAACCATCTTTCTATCACGTCCGTTGCCCGATCCCGACCTGCCTCCGCTCAGGCGTGGTGGGCACCCGCTCTCTCAAACATCTCATGCCATATATGTTTCTCCGGCCCGGTACCAGATAAATAGGTTCTCCGCCATACTGTACTGTATGGCAACGCCAACTCTCCAGGTGGCCCTCGATCTCCTTGAGATCGATCGTGCGGTAGAGATCGCAAAAGAAGCGGTCCGTGGTGGCGCGGACTGGATTGAGGTCGGGACCCCCCTGATCAAGAGCGAGGGAATGCAGGCCGTGCGGGTGCTCCGGGGAGCATTCCCGGAGCACGAGATCGTCGCTGACATGAAGGTCGCCGATACCGGGGCGATCGAGGTCGAGATGGCAGCGAAGTCGGGTGCAGGGATTGTCTGTATACTTGCCGATGCTGATGATTCCGTCATCGCCGAGGCGGTCAGGTCGGCCAGAAAGTATGGTGTCCGGATCATGGCCGATCTCATCAACGTTCAGGATCCGGCTACCCGGTCCCGCGAACTTGAGGTACTCGGTGTCGATTACATCAACGCCCACGTCGGCATCGACCAGCAGATGATCGGGGGGTCATCGCTTGACCTCCTCCGCCGCCTTGCCGGAGAGGTAAATATCCCCATAGCCGTCGCAGGTGGACTCGACGCAGAGACCGCATCCGAGGCGGTCGCCGCCGGAGCCTCGATCGTTATCGTGGGAGGAAACATCATCAAGGCCGCCGACGTGACCGGCGCGGCGCGGCGGGTCAGGGATGCCATCGACCGCCCTGAGATCCGGCCACGGGAGGAGGAGAGCCCGGAGACCACAATCCGCCGGTTGCTGGAAGCGGTCTCTGCGCCGAATGTCACCGACGCTATGCACCGGAAAGGAGCCATGACTGATATCGTCTCCATCTGCGGCAGGGTAAAGGCGATCGGCAGAGCGGTGACGGTCAGAACCATCGCTGGAGACTGGGCAAAACCTGTCGAGGCGATCGACGTCGCCGAACCGGGTGACATCCTCGTCATCAGCAATGACGGTGGGACGCATATCGCGCCCTGGGGGGAACTTGCCACTCACTCCGCCAGGAACCGGGGGATTGCAGGTATCGTGATCGATGGCGCCGTGCGGGATGTCGATGACATAAGGGAGATGAGGTTCCCCATCTTTGCCCGGGGAACTGCCCCAAACGCCGGCGAACCGAAGGGTCTTGGGGAGATCAACACCGAGATCCTCTGCTGCGGGCAGGAGGTCCGGCCCGGAGACTGGATCGTCGCAGACGAGAGCGGGGTAGTGGTGGTTCCCCGGGAGCGCGCATACGAGATCGCTCGCCGGGCGATAGAAGTGAAGAAGAACGAAGAGCGAATTCGTGAGGAGATCCGGCGCGGGAAGACCCTCTCTGAGGTAGCAGAACTCCTGAAATGGGAGAAGCGGCACTGACCGGCGGAAAAACATTATCCACGTGACCCTGCCGGCAAGGAAGGAGGCGCTACCGCCTCCCGGGTTCTCACTGCACGGCTCACGCAACCCGGCATCCTGCCCGGGGCAGCAATTGCTAGAGTTTGCCTCTCCTCACTCCTGCCACCTCGGCAACGCCGCGAGATACTGTTGCACCATCTCCTCCGCCTTCTCGATCGGTATACCGAGGTTTGAGGCCATCATCGTTGCGTACTTTGCGACCGCCTGCCCTCTCGTAAGGTCAGGTTCCGTGAACCGTCCATCCCGATAGCAGTACGTGCAGTACTCAGCGCTCAATGAGCCGTCTGCCTCGGTCCCCGCATCTTCGTCC
>JAAZID010000348.1 GCA_012510295.1 Methanomicrobiales archaeon
ATGTACCTCATCATCCTCTCGAAGATGCACTACGGCCCGTTCTCGATCATCGAGGCGAAAGAGATCGTGAGCGGGAACATGACCGAGCATTTCGGGGTCTGGCGCGCCGGGCTTGAGGTGGGGTATGCCCTCAAGACCTACGTCCTCCTCTACGCGTTCGTCCTCCTCTTCATCGGCCAGTTGCCGCTAGCCCTGATGTTACTCGTGATGCTTCTCGTCCTCATATCGCTCTCGTTCGTCTGCGCGATCACCCCCATGCTCTCGCCATACGATACCGTGACGGTGCAGAGCCTGGTGACCGGCGCCCTTGTCATCTATATCGTCATTCTGGTGGTGGTTATGGGATGAATGTACTACGTCTTCTGCTTACGGCAGGATCAGCCTTCTACGCGGTGTTATTCCTCGTCCAGGTCGTCCAGAACGGGAGTGTGGTCTACCAGGCCCTGGCAGGCATCATCCTGCTCGGTATTGTCACGGCCCTCACCTGGATGCGCGACGAGCTCACCCTGAAACGCTGTGAGATGGGGGTGCTCTGGGTGATGGTGCTTGGATTCCTTCTCTACGCAGTGGCACACTCCCTCGGGGTGATATCGTGAAGTACCTCTACGAAAAGGATCTCCGGCCGATGAAATTCACCATCCTCACGAGCACGAAACATGACGAGACAGTCCGCGAGATCGCCCGGTACCTCGGTATAACAGATGCAAAACTCCGCAGAACGATGATCAGGCGACTCGATATGTCCCTGCTTGAGAACCTCGGATCCCGGTGGGAGATGGGACAGCAGCACGGAGACAGCAACGACCGGGTAGCAGAAGAACTCGGGTGCGAACTCTTCACCAGGTTCATACCTCTCGTGGATACAGAGGCGATGCAGTCGATATATAGTGAGACAAAAACGATGATAAAAGGCGGATCAGCGACCGATGACGCTATCGCATGGGGTAAAGAGCAGATCCGGGAGGCGATACTCAGATGAGCATCCTCCAGGACATCAAGAACGCTGTGCGCTCAAGGTCGATCCACGTCGCCTATGTCGACGTTGGATCATGCAACGGTTGCGACATCGAGGTGCTCGCCTGCCTCGCGCCGCGCTACGATATCGAACAGTACGGAATCTACGTTCACAACAACCCGAGAGAGGCCGACGTCCTCCTGGTCATCGGCTCTGTCACCCCCCAGTGGGTCGACAAACTCCGCGGCATCTGGGACAAGATACCGGAGCCAAAGGTGGCCGTTGCCATCGGGAACTGCCCGATATCGGGGTGTGTCTATGCCCGAAGGGACACCTTGACGAACCCACCTGCTGAGAAGTATATACCAATAGCCGCCCAGGTGCCGGGCTGCCCACCCCGCCCGACAGAGATACTAAACGCCATACTCTCGGTTGCACCGCTGATATTCAAGGACTACGAGGAGAAACAATCATGAAAAAGACCGTCGATGTATCCATACCACTCGGCCCGGTGCATCCCTGCTGGAAAGAACCCGTCCGTCTCAAATGCGAGACAGCGGGTGAACGGGTGCTCAGGACCGAGCTCGAGCTCGGATACATGAAGAAAGGGATCGAGCGGATCATGCGGGGCCGGCCCTGGCAGGAGGTTATGTTCCTTGCGGAGCGGGTCTGTGGTATCTGTTCGGTCGTCCATAACATGGTCTTCATAGAGACGATGGAGGAGATCAGCGCGATAGAGGTTCCGCCGCGAGCAGCATACCTCCGCGTCGTTGCAAACGAGATCGACCGGATAGCAAGCCACCTCATAGCGAACTTCTCCTACTGCTACACGATCGAGCATGAGACGCTCGCTATGTACCTCTTAAATACCCGGGAGACGGTGCTCGATAA
>JAAZID010000349.1 GCA_012510295.1 Methanomicrobiales archaeon
GGTCTTCGTCGTGGGAACGTATCTTGAAGAACTGATCGTCGAGGCATTCGAGATCTTTGTGCTCCAGCCGTTCATCGCCCTCGGGCTGCCGCCGCTGGTAGAGGCCCTTGGAACAGCCATCATCCTCGCCCTCCAGGCCGGCCTCGGTATAGCGTTCCCGTTCGTCTTCCTCTTCTATGTCATCATATCGATCCTCGAGGACTCGGGCTACATGACCCGGGCCGCGTTCCTCGCCGATAACGCCATGCACCAGATCGGTATGCACGGTGGTGCGGTCATCCCCCTCACCCTGGCGTTCGGGTGCAACGTCCCGGCGATCATGAGCGTGCGACTTCTGCGTTCCCGGCGCGAACGTATCATCGCCTCGTTTCTGGTCACGATGGTCCCCTGTTCGGCGCGGACCGTCATCATCGCCGGTATCGTGGCAACGTTCGTCGGCATCGGGGCGGCGTTCAGCGTGTACGGCATCGTCTTTGCCCTGATCATCATCACGGGGCTCTTCCTCTCCCGCGTAACGCCCGGTGAACAGTTCGGCATGATCATGGAGATGGTCGCGCTCCGCCGGCCCGACCCGAAACTGGTGGCGAGGAAGGCCTGGGCACGCCTCTCGGAGTTCCTCTTCATAGCGATGCCCCTCCTCCTTGTGGGGAGTGTCTTCCTCGGTCTGCTCGAATTCTTCGGTGTTATGGCAATCTTTGAGCAGATCGTTGAACCCTATACCATGGGTCTCCTCGGCCTCCCCGGCTACTCGGCGACGGCGCTGATCTTCGGGATCCTCAGGAAGGAGATGGCGTTTGAGACCCTTGCGATCCTTGCCGGGACCGCAGATCTCGGGGCGGTGCTCACGTCCCTCCAGCTCTACGTCTTCTCCGTCGTGACCGTCCTCTTCATCCCCTGCCTTGCGACCATAACGGTCCTCCTGCGTGAGGTCGGTTCCCGGATCACACTTGCAATCACGGTCTACACCATATCCCTCGGGCTCCTTATCGGAGGCCTTATCTACCATCTCCTGGCATAGATAATGCCAGGATGTACTCCTATATGACCGGCATCCCGCTGATCGATGAGGAGTTCGAGGGCCTGCGGGCTGCCTCGAACGTCCTCATCCTGGCCCCACCTCTGGCCTACGCGGAGCGCCTCGCCTACAGGATGGCCTGCCCGGCCGCGGGTGAGTGGGTGATCGCGATCTCGACCGATGAACGCGCTTCTGAAGTCGCCGGTGCATTCAGGAGCCTCGGGGCAGGCAGGAATCAGGTCGGGATCGTCGATGCGATCACGAAGAGTGCGGTGCCGACTCTCCGGGATACGCCGATGGCGAAGTTTGTCTCAAGCCCTGTCGACCTGACCAGCATAGGGATCAAGTTCTCCCGGATGACGGAGAATATATGGAGGGAGGCGGTGGTGGCCGAGCCGCCGGGACCGATACCCCCGCCGCTCCGGTTCTGCATAAACTCGGTATCGACGCTTCTTATGTATACGGGGCTTGAGGTGACGTTCCGGTTTCTCCACGTCATAACAAACAGGGTGAAGAAACTGGAGGGGCTCGGTATATACGTTCTCAACAGTGAATCGTTCGATGAGAGAACCCTGGCCGCGATGAGGCAGCTCATGAATATGGTCATCGAGGTGCGGTCGGGTGACCGGGAGGGGCTGGTGGAGCGAGACCTCCGCATAGTCGGCATCCGCGGCAGGACGACACCCCGGATCCGTTACTTCTACGATGATGGCAGGCTGATGTTTGAGGGATGGCGGTGACGGGAGGGAGCCTGCCGTGCTGACGTTTGTGGGGCTCGGGCTCTATGACCTCGGGGATATATCCCTCAAGGGCCTTGAGTGCGTCCGGAATGCGGATGCGGTCTACCTGGAGGCGTATACATCCCGGCTGATGGGGGCCAGCGTAGTGGATATGGAGGCGTTCTTTGGAAAAGAGATCCGGGTGCTCGGCCGGGAGGATGTCGAGCAGACCCCTGACGATATCATCGAACGCGCTACGCGAGGCCGGGTTGCGTTCCTGACCGGGGGAGATCCCATGGTCTCGACGACCCACGCCGATCTCCGGATGCGTGCCGCTGCTGCCGGGGTGGCGACGTCGATCATACACGCATCATCCATATCGAGCGCGGTCTCGGGGCTCTCGGGGCTCCAGAACTACCGGTTCGGGAAGTCCTGTTCGGTGCCGTTCCCGGCGAAGGGCTGGTTCCCGACGACCCCTATCGAGACGATAGCGGCAAACCTCGACCGCGACCTGCACACGCTCGTCTACCTCGATATCCAGGAGGACAGCTACATGCGCATCGATGACGCGATCACGATCATCGAGGAGATGGCCGGTATGCGTGGAATCGAGCCGCCGGCGCTCTACGTGGGTATCGCCCGGGCGGGCTCGGCGTGCCCGGTGGTCGCGGCGGGGAGCGGTGCGAGACTGAAGGAGATCGACTTTGGTCCTCCGCTCCATATCCTCATCGTCCCGGCCGGCCTCCACCCCATGGAGCAGGAGTACCTTGAGGTCTTTGCCGGGTTATGAGCCTCGATGACTATGGGGTTCTCTTCGGGGAGGCCCTCTCCCGGACCGGCATCGCTGTCCCGGAGGGGTCTCTTCTCCACCAGGCGGCAGAAGAGGTGCTTGAGATGGCCGTCGCCTACCGTGACGATGGTATGACGTTTCTCTCGGGTGATGACCCGGTGAATGCGCTCGCCGGGTTTGCCTACGGGCTTGGCTGGCTCGATGCAGGCTTAAAGCTCGGGCTGCTCGCACCGCCCGCCGTCCACCCGCCCGGGGATCTGGATGCATGTATCCCCGATGCGAAAGTCGCTCATCTCCGCGAGAAGACCCACCGGTACCGGCGGATGCTCCGGTCCGCCCTTGGAATGGTCGAGGCGGCGCCGGATCCGGCGAGCCCACTTCATGGTGGTTCGAGGGAGTTCCACGCAGTGGCGGCGTCCTGGTATGTGGAGGGGGTGGAGCGCCTTGAGGCGGGGGACTATGCCGGCGCCCTCGCCTGCCTCAGCTACGGGTATGCATGGCTCGATGCCGGCATCCGTGCAGGGCTGCTACAGGTCACCGGTGAGCGGGATCTCTTTACGGTCTAGAGCGATGTTCCGGGTCTCCGGGTGCCCCCTCTGTGAGGCTCACCGATCTGATCGATCTGTGCAGAAAATTCCTTCCTGGTTCCGGCGCATCCCTCGCTGGTACGGTAAAACCACCGGTTATATAGTAGCTGCACGATACCTTATTAGTTCAATTTCGGGTGATTTTCGGAGAACTGCCGGGGATCTCTGGTGTTGTGGGAACAGCCTTTCAGGAACCGGGAGCATGATGAATGGATAAGTCTCAGTGGAAGTGGCTGCTCGTCTCGATCGGGTTTAGCGCTCTCGTTATGGGAGCTGTCCTCTACTTCACCGTCGATGAGACGACGGTTGGGTATCTCAGCCGCATAAACCCCTTCTACCTGATCCTTGCCGTCCTCCTCCATATCTTATCGCTCGGGTTCTGGGCGCTCCGTATCCAGAAGATGACGATATCGCTCGGCTACCAGGTGGGGTTCAAGCACTGTCTGAACCTGGTGCTGGCGAATATGGTTGTTGCAGCGATAACCCCGTCGCAGGCCGGTGGTGAGCCGGTCCGGGTCCACGAGCTCTACCGGGCAGGGGTTCCCGTCGGGGATGCGACCGCCATCGTCATCATGGAGCGGGTCATCGATGGGATCGTGCTCGGGGCGGGAGGAGCGTTTGCCATGCTCTTCCTCGGGCGGTACTGGAGCGGCCTTACATCGGGGTTTGGCGGCGTGAGTTTCCTCATGTACGGTGCCTGGATACTCATCTCCGCGTTTGTGCTGATGTTCGTCTACTCTGTGAGGAACCCTGATCGCCTCAAGCGGGTTTTGAGACGGATATCATGCTGGATCGACCGGCGCTGGCATCTGCGGAGGATCGAGCATATCCTGGCGACGATCGACCGCGAAGTGGACAACTTCAACCACGGTCTCGTCGAGTTCGTGAATCACGGGAGGAGCGGTCTCGTATGGGGTTTTTTCCTCACATCTCTCTACTGGTTCTCGGAGTTCGTCATAGCATCGGTCCTCCTCATGGCTCTCGGGCAACCGCCGCACTTCGTCGAGTCGTTCGTTGTCCAGCTCGTCATCGCCGTCATCATGATGATCCCGCTCACCCCCGGGGGTTCCGGCGTCTCGGAGATCAGCGCGACATCGTTCTACAGTCTCTTCGTCCCATCGGCGATCGTCGGTGTCTTTGTCCTTCTCTGGCGCCTGATCATCTATTACCTCAATATCGCCCTCGGTCTGTTGCCGAGCCTCTCGATTGTGCGGCGCGAGGTTCTCGCCCGCGCCAGGAGGCACCGGTGATCTACCCCAAGGTTTAAACGCTATAAAACTCATGTCAGATCACATGACTGCTCAACAATGCCGGGTGCAGGGTGTGTTCATGTCGGTGAGCGAGATGGGGGCGGCGCCGACAGTCATCCTGGATGCCGGGGTAGATAGCACAATACCCATATACGTCGGGCTCTGGGAGGCGATATCGATAAATAACGCATTGACCAGCGAGATGCTCCCCCGGCCCATCACCCACGACCTCATCGTGGACCTCCTCCAGAGGTTCGATATAACGCTTGACTCCCTGCATATCGATTCCCTTGATGAGGGGGTTTTTTATGCGAAGCTCCTCCTCAACCAGGGTTCGCACACGGAGACCATGGATTGCCGGCCGAGCGACGGTATAGCCATCGCCCTGCGCTGCAAGGCCCCCATCATGATCGAGGATACGGTCGTGGAGACCGCGTCTGTCGAGAAGGATGACCTCCCGAGGATGGTGGATCTGAAGGAGTATCTCTGAGCAGTTTCATGGTTTTGTGACCCGGTGCCGGAATATCCTGATCCAGTAGCTTCATGGATATCGTGGGGTCGCCCGCCCCCATCCCCCAGCCAGGGTGGCACTGCACCCTCAAGGATTCTCTTTTTGTATCATTCCCTGAGCGCTTTTTTGGTCACCCCGTCCACCCTGCACCCGGGGCCTTCCTCCAGTTCCTGGTGTGATATGGCTGGTGGGGCTTCTTCCTGGTTCCATCTCTACCTGGAGGTCGAGATCGCTCTCTGCCCCTGCCTCGCCACGGGTGACCGGCCCAAAGATCCGCAGGCTGGTCGCCTGGTAATGTTTTTGAGTCCACCGGCCGCCTCCCCGAAGGGCAATGCCCCGCCCGGGAGCGATCACGAGCGTCTTCCCTCTCGCAGGCTATGTCCTCGCCGGGTCAGGCGATATCGCTGCTTGCTGCTCCGTGGTTTGTCCGGCAGGGTCATCTCGACCAGCCCCTCCCGGATTGCCGGCTGCAGGTAGACCTTCCTGAAATGTTCGGCATTTCTCAGGCCGAGGTGTTCCTGGAGGTCCCGGCGCGACATCTCGCCGTCGAGGGCCTTGATGATCTGCATGACTTCCGTGGTGACTTCCGTGGTGACTTCCGTGGTAACTTCCGTGGTAAAGAAGGTCAGGGTGACACCGCGTTCATCCTCTGACCACTGCGGTAGCGGCAGGCCGTGTTCGGTGCAGGCCTTCTGGATCAGGATGCTCCCTCGGCCAATCTTCTCCATATACCCGCGCAGGTACAGCACGTGTGCGATGTCCGGATTACGCAGAACAGACAGTGTCCCTTTCTTGAGTTTTTCAGGAGTCACACCTTCCGGAAAC